>JBAWVS010000011.1 GCA_037147175.1 bacterium | reverse complement strand
TGCTTTCGCAAAAAATATTTCATTTCTTAATTACTTTTTCAGAGCACTATAATTTAAATTTTTGTAATAAAAGCCACTTAATAATTTTGGATTTTCAGAAAGATGTTTTATAATATAAAATATAACTATAGTTAAAAACACAAAAAAATGATTATTTAGGATTTGAAAAAAGGAGTAAAAAGGCATATGGACAGGAAAGTATTCTGCCAAAAACTCAGGACAGCAAGAATTGAAGCAGGTTTAAAACAAGAACATGTCGCAAAACATCTAAACCTACCTATTTCTGCGATTTCAGTTATGGAATCAGGTACCAGAAAAGTTGATGTCTTTGAGTTAAAAAAGCTTGCTGATTTTTATAACAAACCAATAGAATGGTTTTTCCATGAACATAATAATACCTTAAGAAGAAGGTGGTATGACCTTGATCCTGTCCTTGCGGAAGCTGTAGATCTTATGAGACAAGCCCCTTCAAAGCTTCAGAAAAGTGCCGCCTATGCTATAATAGGGTTTTTAAAACAAGGTGGCTTTGTTGATCCGGGTAAACAATCGTAAATATTTTAAAAAGAATCAAGAATAGTATCCATTATTTTTTTTTGGTATTAATAACTTTTGCAGCGGCATTTACTTGAATTTTAGAGTTTATACAAGTAATAGCAAGATCTGTTTCATTACTTTGACCTGCATTATATTTATCAAGTTCATTTAATAACTTTGCCTGTGCGCTTATTATAGCCGTATCTTCATTTTCGAAAGAATTCAGAGGTTCATTCCCCGAGCAAATAGCCTTCTTTTCAGAAGGGAAAGAGGTACTTATTGAAGGAGTGTTTTTTATTCCTTGAATCATGATTGCAGTCCTTTATTTATTTAATATTCCTATTTATCGGAAAAATTAAACATAAAATTAAGATATCTTAAGCTATAGTACTTTTCTATTAATTTAAAACATATTTTTTATAAGCGATATATATTTTGAATTAATGCATTTCTCATAACTTCTAAAGTTGGAGTTTGCCCTATCCAGAGCTCAAAGCTTTTTGCTCCTTGCAAAATCAACATTTCAAGACCATTTAGCGTTATCAGATCTCTTTGCTCGGCATATTCAAGAAGTTTTGTTTTTTCAGGTTTATAAACAATATCGTAAACTAAAGCATTTTCCGGCAAAGTTGCTAATGAATTCTTACTTAAAGGAGAAATTCTTTCGTTTTTTCCGTACATTCCAAGCGGTGTAGTATTTACTACCACAGAAAACTCTGACAAATCGGCATTTTCTTCTAGAAACAAACAAATTATATTAATATGCGGGAAATTTTTTAGAATTATTTCTTTTAATTTTTGTGAATTCTCCTGATTTCTGGCAAAAATAGAAATTTCCTTTATTCCCAGTTGGTTCAATCCAGTCATAACAGCTCTTGCTGCTCCGCCTGAACCGATAACAGCCGCTTTTTTATTTTTAATATTTTCTTTTAACACCGTGGGAATTGCCTGAACAAATCCGTAAACATCGGTATTATAGCCGTAAAGTTTTTTATCTTTGTCAATAACAACTGTATTTACAGCACCAACGACTTTTGCAAAATCATCTATCGTATCCAAATACTGCATCACCGCTATTTTGTGAGGAATGGTCACATTAAAACCCCTGAACCCGTTTTCTTTAAGAAAACAAATCTTTTCTGCAAGATTTTGCGGATAGGTTTCAAGAGGAACATAACTTCCCTCAATGCCAATTTCTTTCAAAGCTGCATTGTGCATTACGGGGGAAAGAGAATGTTCTAAAGGATAACCGATTATTCCAAGCTTAATCATTATTTTATTTTCCTTGAACTATAGAAATAATCTTATCAAAATCATTAAGAAATTGATATTTATATACTTAAAACCAAAAAATGATTTTTATGCAAAAAAAAAGACAGTTGGTTAACTGTCTAAAACTTTTGTGATGTAGGTAGGTAGTGTAAAAGGGAAAGGGGGAGTGTGGTAAGATTTTATAAGATTTGCTATTTCTTATATAAATTGTCTATAATTTTGCAATATTTCTTTACAATGTTTTTTACCTGCTGCTTCAAATCATTAATAACAACACATTTCAAAAGAGGCTGACTAAAAAAATTTTTAGCAGCCTCTTTAATTTGAAAATTTATAAATTATTTAATTATTTAATTATTTGAGTTTACTGTCCGCCTCCTCCGTAGGAGAAAGAACGTTTTATACTGTTATCTACGATTTTTTGAGCGGATTGCATTTCTGTTTCCGCCATTTTTAACAGATTTTGGTATTTAAGTACTTCTGCATCAATCTTTTTTTCCATTAATTCAAGTTTTTGCCGCCTTGCTTCAAGACGTTTGACTTCAGGAGAATCAGGTTCAAGATCAGAACCTACTGTAACAAGCTCAACTCCCTGAGATGAAAGCTGCATTTTTGTTTGAGTTAATGTCTGAACCTTATATTCAAGATCCAATTGCATTTGTTGCAAATATTGTAGTCTTATTATGCCTGAGACAAGTCCCATTTTTCTTTCCCCTGTTCTAGTTACTAATATATATTTTACCTTAGGTGGTTTATGTTTATTCCTCCTTTATAATTATGAGGATTATTTTGCTGAATTAATTGCTCCATTTGATATATTCTGTAATTCATTAACTGAACTCTGTATTTAAGGGCTTTTAACTGTTTTCTGGAAACTAAAAAATTCTGAATAGAATTTAAAGTATTTGAAACCATATTTAATAATGGATTTTTGCGTTTGATATAAGATTGGCTAATTCTGAAAAAACTTACCCAATCCTGAAATTTATTGTTTATTTTTGCCGCAATTGCTAACATACAGGTTTTGTACTCCTTTTTAGAAATTGGGCACTATGCTCTTATATATATAAAAACAATTGAGTGCTGTAAATTTCCTATTTTTTGTAAATTTTTGTAAATTTTTATTTAGAAGTTATCTGATAAAATTCAGAACTTTACTTTGCAAATCAGAGCTTTCGGAACTTATTATTTCATTTTGCTTTTGCAATTTTGCTCTTGTTAAAGTAATAGTTTGATTAATTTTTTCTTTTTTCCTTAGAATTTGAAACAAATCACGAATCATATTTTTGATATTAATAAGAATTGTCCCTTGATTAATAATTGCCCTGTGAGTTGATCTTACATATAACCTAACGTTACTCATTTTACATATCCTGTACTGATTTAGAATCAGCTTCTAATCCGGTTTTTAGCATTTTCCTGACTATATCGCCCTGTACATCAAGTTGTTTTACGACCGTTTCAATATTTTTAACTTTCATCGAAAGAACTGTATCGGCATTATTTAAGATTTGACCTGTTGTTGTCTGATAAGTACTAAGAACTGCGCCTGCGTATCCACTTGCCAGATTACCTGACATGCCGGCAAGAACGCCAAAAGGCCCGAAATATGGAGCTAGTGAACTGACCAGTCCTCCTAGTCCTCCAACTACCCCTGCGACAGGAAGGACAATATCAGAATAATTGCCTGTTGTTGCGCCGATGCCGGTCAATGCTCCGGCAGCAGGGATATAAGAGCTTCCTGCTACGGTAGAAGCCGCGCCACCTGTGGGCACTCCGCCTACAGCAAAGCTATCAGAGAGCGAACCGAGTTCATTTCCTATTCCGGTCAAACTATTTAACCCCAATGCACCTATCGCAGCAAGAGGTGCAGCACCGCCTGACGGAAATCCGGGATATTTTGCCATATCGCCCATTCCAAAGGATGATTGTGTACTTGAAGTTGCATTACCTGCTGTACCTGAGGAATAATAAGAAGTCCCAGGAACATTTATTGCTGATGAGCCTAAAACAGGGGAATAACTTGACGGACCGACTAATTTAGCAAGATTCATCAAAAACGAACCTGCAACACCATAACTACCGGCTCCACCTGTATTAGAACCACTTACGGTAAGATCTCTAATCCTGTCATAAGTTTCAAACATTTCTGCTTTTGCATCATTACTGGCTAAACCGAATTTATTGGCTAGTACCAACATTCCGTCGTATTTATAACTCATTTTTCTATACTTATCCCTTCCTGATTTTTCCTCTCCTTAATCTTTAGTTTCCCTAAAAACTATGCGAATGTTTTGAAAGTAGCATCGATGTTTTTATCGATAACTTTTTTAACTGCATCTATTTCTGTCTGAATTTCGTTGTGCATTGTATCAATATCTTTAAGATTCTGCTCAAGAGCTTTATCCTGATTATGTATAGCACCAATCTGATCCACCAGTCGGTTATACTCTGCAGAAATTGCTGCATCACCTCCGGCAGTAACTAACTTCCCTGTAGTTTGGATTACTGTAAAACCGCTGAAATCTGTAGTATTCATCAACGCAGTCATTGCCGTAGCATAATTTTGTTCTATGGAAGAAAGTATCATTCTCTGTTGGTTTACTTGCTGACCATTGTACTCAACGTTGCTTTTTCTTGCTGTAAGCGATAAGAATCTTGCTTGACTGGCGGCTAAACCCATATTTTCAATCTCCATATTGTCTTTTAATAACTTAATTAATTTATCGGCACAATCAATTTATTCTTTAATTTTTTGATTTAAAAAAATTTTAAATTCTTAATATATTTTCAAATTTCCTAAAATATTTCTCTTTTCCTATCCTTTTAACCACACTGTAAAAATAAGGTTTTTTTGTATAACAAAACCATAAATCAATGCAAATAAAGCTTTTTATCCCTAACGATAATTAGAATAATAATTATTAAAAGCATTTCCACATTTTTAATTTATATAAAATAATATATTTACATTTCTTAAAGAAGCTTAACCTTTTGATAGATTTAAGTGATTTAATTATTGTGAATATCTGTCGACAATTTTATATATAAAGCAAATGTTGAATTTATTTATTGATTATTTTTTTGGCGTTATAAAAAACAGATTTTTGTTTTAAAATTCGAATATATTAAATGAGTCAAAAAAATCACAGGTATTTATGAACAAAAACAAAATAAAAATTCTTATAGTAGAAGACACTCCTCAATGGATAAAATTCCATATAAACCTCTTAAACAATTATTTTGAGAATAATTCTTGTGAAATTGATTTTGAAATGAGCGCAAGGTCAGGTTTTAACAGAATTATTGAAAATCAGGAAACCCGTTATGATTTAATAATTTCTGATCTGGAAATGGAAGAAATAACTGAAGAGTCTTATGCAGGAATTTGGTTTATAAGAAATATTCTTAAAAGAAAAGAATGCAAAAATTCCAAAATATTAATTATTTCCGCAAGCTTTGATATTAATTATGTCGCCAAAGAGCTTAATGTGGATTTTATTGCCAAATATGCGCTTTCTAATAATCCTACGCTTCTGAGTTATAAACTGGAAGAAATGGGTTTTTAAAATATAAAACTTTAACCCGCGGATTAATTTTTTATAAATCTCGGGGTTGATGTCTGCTTTTACAAAATAATGCAAACTGTAGTTATATTCTTATGGGGAAGAGATTGATTGCCGAAGTGCAAAAAGTTTGTGTGTTAAACAGGAGGAAATTATGGATAAATATTCAACTGAGTTTGATGTAAATTTAAACGGTGAAATAACGGAAAGAATAACATTAGGTCAAATCTGGGAAAATCAGCCTCCTGTAATGCATTGGTGTTTTGGGCTTACTTGCTTAAGTTTCGGGCTTGTTTATATGCTTTTATGCACAATGCTGTAGCAAGAATTTTTTGAGTTTTATTTTTTCAAAGAAAGAGAAAGTTATAAAAAACTTTCTCTTTTTTATGTCTAATAAAAATTATGGTAAAATTTAAAAATAATTGATGGTTGGGTGGAAATAATCATGGCAAAAGTTGAATTAAAAAACGTCTGTAAATCTTACGAAAAAAAAGTAGAAATAGTAAAAAATATAAATCTTGAAGTTAACGATAAAGAATTTATAGTGCTGGTAGGACCTTCCGGCTGCGGAAAATCAACAATACTAAGAATGATAGCAGGTCTTGAAGAAATAACCTCGGGAGAAATTTTTATCGGGGATAAAGTTGTAAATAACGTTCACCCTAAAGACCGTGATATTGCTATGGTTTTCCAGAATTATGCGCTTTATCCGCATATGGACGTATATGACAACATGGCATTTGGTTTAAAGATGCGCAAATTCAAAAAAGATGTAATTGATAAAAGAGTGAGAGAAGCTGCCGAAATTTTGAACCTTACAGAATATTTGAACAGAAAACCCCGACAACTCTCCGGCGGACAAAGACAAAGAGTTGCTCTTGGAAGAGCAATCGTAAGAGATCCGCAGGTGTTTTTAATGGATGAACCGCTTTCCAATCTTGATGCAAAACTCAGGGTTCAAATGAGATTCGAAATTAAAAAGCTGCATGACTCACTAAAAACAACTTTTGTATACGTAACCCATGATCAGGTGGAAGCTATGACAATGGGCGACAAAATCGTAGTATTAAACAACGGTATAATTCAACAGGCAGACACTCCGGAGCAAATTTATAACTGGCCTGAAAATATTTTTGTGGCAGGTTTTATTGGTTCTCCTGCAATGAATTTTATTGAGACACATATTTTGCCTGACAAAACCATAAAACTCGGAAATTATACAATTTATCCCGATGACAATTTAAAAGCGGTTATTCACAATAATGATTTAATCGATAAAAAAGTTACTATTGGCATCAGACCAGAACATTTCTCCGTAAATTCTGACGGGCTAAAAATCGTTCCTGAACTTGTAGAAATGCTCGGCAGCGAAAAACTTGTTCATTATATTCTGGAAGGCAAAAAAATTGTCGCCAAGCTTTCATCTGACAAAGAAGTTTTGGCAGGAAAAGAAATTAATCTTACTCCTGACATATCAAAAATTCTGATTTTTGATACGGAAACAGGAAAAAGATTTAAAGCATTTTAAGCAATGCTGTTAAACAGGCAGGGTAAAATAAAATGTGGTCCCCTCTCCTTCTTCTGTTTCAAACCATATTTCTCCTTTATGCGCTTCGATTATTTGTTTTGAAAGATATAAGCCAAGACCTGTTCCGATTTTTCTTTTTTCAACAGGATATCTCTGAAATATTTTATTAATATGTTCTCTGGAGATGCCTTCTCCGTTATCCTGTATTGCAAACTGAATACAATTATCTTTAACAAAAGCGCTTATTTTTATCTGCGTTCCTTTTTTTGTATGTTTTATGGCATTGCCGACAAGATTTGAAAAAACTCTGCTTATTTCACCTCTATCAATATTTATTAAAGGCAAATTTTCCTGAATATCAAAAGAAATTTGAGAATCTTTATCGGTTGCAAGATATTTTAAAGCCCTTACTGACTCTTCCAGCAACTCTTTTATGTTTGTTTCCTGCTGATTTAACACAGGAAGCCCTGATTCATAATGATAGACTGACAGCAAATTATTTACTATTTTCAATAAACCTTTATTCGTATTATAAAGATCCTCAAGATATTCGGCATAATGTTCACTTGAGCAGGTTATTTTTTTAGAAATCATTGCCTCAAGTGCTATTTGCTCGGCAAGTATCGGACTTCTTAAGTCATGTGTAAGTGTTGCCATAAAAGTTTTTTTGATTTCTTCTGTTTCCAGTCTTTGCTTTAGTTCTAAGTAAATTATAGATACTGAATCAATTATAAATTTATAAAAGTTCGTTTCGGCAGATGACCAATTTTTTGGTTCAGGGAAACAAATCATTGTATAGCCTAAAATTTCAATTTTTTCTTTCCTAAGTATTCTGGTTGTAAAATATAACAAATAAGACTGTATTTTATTAGAAATCAAATATTCTTTTAATTTCGGATTAAGTATTTCCTGATTAACATCTTTTACAATACTAACCTCTGAAAGTTCTTTTGGTGTCAATTCGCTCGTATATTCTGCGGAAAGAAAAGCCTGATTCAATAAAGGCTGGATGTTCCCATCGTTAAGGACTTCATTTGTAACAAATAAATTGTTTTTTTCATCACGCTGCAAGTGTAAACATCTATTGGGATTAAATAAATTTGATATTTGATTAAGAAGATAATTATATATTCCATCATGGTCAGTAAATTTTCTGGTTTCTAAAATCATATCCCTTAAGATTTTTTCATTAACAAGAGCTTCTTTTATTTCTTCGTTAAGATTAAACAAATTTATTCCGAGGGCAACTTGCTGACATACAGGTTTTAGAAGATCGATATTTTTTTTATCCCAAATTTTTGGAACAGTTGTATTTTCAATTATAATTGTTGCCAGCAATTTATCTTCATAAAAAATAGGCGCATCAATAAAAGATTTTATAGACATAATGTCGCAAAACTTTTTCATATAATCAGGGACTAAAATATGTTCAACATCTTCAACAATAATTTCCTGTTTTTTTATCAAAACACTTGAAATATATTCGGAAACATCTTTGCTATAAGCATCAGTATTAAGAAAAGAACGTATTTGATTATTTTTTCTGTATTCTGAAATAACTTCAGAAAAAATATTTTTTGCCTGATTATAAATTCTTATTTTTACTCTTTCCGCATCAAAAAGTTTTCCTACTTCTTCGCATATCAAATTAAGAGCCTTTTCAAGATTTTCACTTGTAAGAATATTATTTATTATTTTCCTCAAAAAAGTTTCTCTTTTTATGGTTTCTCTATATTTTTCTGTCAAACCAGCCTGATTAATCACTACGGCAGACTCATTTGCTATTGATTCTATTAGATTTTTTTCATCTTCGGTGTATTCTTTTATTTTTTTAATGGAATCAGTTATTAATAGACCTATCGGTTCTCCCGCATAAAACAATGGCGCCATCATAAATGATTTGATTCCAAGTTCTTGCATTAAATTTCTTGTCGCTTCCGGAATTGTTATTTTGCTTACATCATTTACAGCAAGAACCTGTTTTTGTTTTATGGCTATATTTGTATAAACTTCCATTTCTTCTTTTGTAAATTTTTTTCCTGCAATATTTTTATACTCTAAAGATGAAATATAAATGTCATTAGGATTTATGGGGAAAAACTCATTATGCTGAGAATCATAATTAACGAAGAAACATTTATCTGCTTCAAAAATTTTTCCTGTTTTATTAACAATATTTTGAAGAAGTTCATTTATGTTTCGTGATTCCAGCGAGCTTATTACAATTTCTCTTAAAATAAATTCTCTTTCCCTAAGATATTTCAAGTCTTTAATCATATTATTAAAAGAAATAGACAAACTGCCCATTTCATCTTCACCAAAAATTTCAGCTCTTGCATCAAGATTTCCTTCAGAAACGCTCAGCGCTGTTTTTTCAAGAGTATTTAATGAAGCCAGTAGAGCATAAGTAAAACTTGCAAACATATAAATTGTAACCAAAATAATAATAGTTACACAGGAAATTATTATTATTCTTTTATGTTCAAGTTTATTTATTTTTTTTGTTAAAAGATCATTAAGAGTATTTATTTCTTCTTCATAAAACATGAAACTTGAATTAATTGAAGAAGTTGCTGCACTATAATAACTTTTTGGAGATATTTTAATATTTTTTGAATTAATTATTTCTCTATACATCAAATTCAAAAAATAATTTGTAGAAAAATTAATATCATCAAGAAATCTTTCCAATCGCTCTTTTATTATTTTATTTTTATCAAAAATTATTAAAAATTTTGTGTTTACACGGCGCAGAGAATCTTTTATTAAAGTTGCTTTGACAATAAGAAATACTTTTTCATCCTCAATTATTTTTTTTCTTGAAGTTATACCTACTCCGATAGATTTTGCCTGTGCAGTATTTTCTGTCAGTTCCGGCAAATTTCCAGAAATTGCTCGCGCGAGATAAAAATTTTCTATGTCAGAATCCAGCACAAGATTTGAAACATCGCTTATATAAGAAATCAAATAAATAATTTTATTTATTAAAAATGTATGTTTTTTAAATTTTTCATAGGGGTCATATTCTAAAGAATTCTTTTTTAAGTTTAGCCAGTTATCATTGATTTGTAACCAGAGTTTATTCATTTTGAAGACATAATGATTTTTTTGTTGAGCTTTGTTTACAAAATCAATATCTTCATCGATTTTTTTATCTAATAAAATTATTTCGCTTTTTTCTGATAAATTACCTTCAAGCAGTTTTTTTTTGTAATAATAAGCTGTTGCCAGCGCCCTATGCTGCTGGACATCCTGCAAAAGATTTTTAAGTCCGTCTATATATTCAAGACCGATTTTTTCTTTTTGCGCAAACTTAATTTCATATTCAATTTCTGAATAAATGCTAACAAACATAATCGTTATCAATAAAATAATAAGAAAACTTATTATGCTGATTTTAGTCAGATATTTGTATTTATTTAATAAACTTATTCCCGGAGAAAAAAAGCCGTTTTGCATTTTGTTTATTCAATATATTAAGTAAAAACTTATTTATTAAATAGCCATTTTAAAAAAACTTAAAACCTCAATAGAGCAATGTCATATGCTAGTTTTAAAATACACTGTCGCTCAAAAAATTAATAGGTGGCAAAAAAACTCCTTTTAATTTGTCAATTTTTTTTATAAAATTAATAGCATTATGATTGAAAAACAGAAGGCAAAAATGAGTGAATTAATAAAGGACGAAGTGCAGAATCAAAAGCCCGAAGCTACTGATTTATCTGCTCGCGCTGCGCAATTAAAATACTGGTTGGCTTTTTCAAAAATTTATTCAATAGGAACAATTAATTTAAATAGGCTTATGGAGCATTTTGGTTCTATAAAAGAATGCTGGCATGCATCTTCTGCCGATTTGCTAAAAATAGACGGATTTTCGACAAATACGATAGAGCGGTTTGTCAACGAAAGAAATTCTATCGGGGATTTAAACAAAATAGAAGATGATATTCTAAGCCATGACATGCAGGTAATTACACTTGCAGACGAAAATTATCCCTATTATCTTAAACAAATTTATGATCCGCCTATAGTTTTATTCGTAAAAGGCAGCTTAAATAATTTCAATCAGCAAAAAAGCCTTGCAGTAGTGGGCAGCAGAAAAGCAAGCCATTATATAAGAGAAGTTTTAAGAAAAATACTTTCCGAGATAAAAGGGCATGATATTACGATAATCAGCGGAATGGCTTTAGGCGTTGACACTTGCGCTCATCAAACAGCTCTTGATAATGGTTTGAATACAATAGCTGTAATAGGTTCGGGTTTTGACAATATTTATCCGGAAAAAAACAGACCGCTTTATAAAAATATTATTAATTCCGGCGGTGCAATAATTTCTGAATATTTTCCGTCCCAAAAAGCAGCTCCCTGGACATTTCCAAGGAGAAACAGAATAATCAGCGGACTTTCTCTGGGAACTTTAGTTGGCGAAGCAGGTCTTAAAAGTGGCGCGCTAATTACTGCAAAATTATGCCTCGACCAGAATAGAGAACTTATGTGCATCCCTGGTATGGTTACAAATCCAAATACTGAAGGGACATATAAGCTCATTAAAGAAGGGGCTGCCGTAATTACAAGGGCTGAAGATATTTTTAATCAGCTTAATTGGAATTTTAGTCCTGCTTTTAATGCTGAAAACAAAAATATCGAGCCTGAGTTATCAGGAAATATGCAAAAAATATACAGACTTCTCGATCTTGAGTCCAAATCTTTTGATACTATACTTAAAGAAACAAACATAAGTATAGATGAATTGATGATGGCTTTGACTTCTCTGGAATTAGAGGGTGTTATCAAACAACTTCCCGGTCAGCAATTTGTAAAAAACTTGCCTAATTAATAAAAACAGCTTTATATATAAAATAAGCTGAAAAATAATTGGTTGATAATTTTTTTATAGTGGTAAAATAAAAACTGAAAAAATGATTAAAGATAGCGACTCTTTATAAATAATACAAAATGAAGAGACTTTTAAGAGGAACCATAAAATATAATGGCAAAAGCCACTACTAAACCGACTAAAGAAAAAGAACCCAAAGCAAAAAAAGAAAAAGGCAAAAAAAGCCTTGTAATTGTTGAATCTCCTGCAAAAGCAAAAACTATTAAGAAAATTCTCGGAGATTCTTACTTTATAAAAGCGTCTGTCGGACATATAAGGGATTTACCGCAAAAATCACTCGGAGTGGATGTAAAAAACAATTTTGAGCCGGAATACGAAATTCTGGAAAACAAAAAGAAAGTTGTAGATGATTTAAATCAGGCAGCAGAAGAAGCTGATGACATCTTCCTCGCTCCCGACCCTGACCGTGAAGGGGAAGCTATTGCATGGCATATTTCGACTATTCTTAATAAGCCTAAAAAAAATATTCACAGGATTGTATTTAACGAAATTACAAAAACCGCTATTCTGGAAGCTGTAAAAACTCCCAGAAACATAGATATGGACATGGTCAATGCCCAACAAACAAGAAGAATTCTTGACAGGCTGGTTGGTTACAAAATTAGTCCGCTTCTCTGGCAAAAAGTTGGCAAAGGTCTGTCTGCCGGTAGAGTTCAAAGTGTTGCAGTCAAAATTATTTGCGACAGGGAAGAAGAAATTGAAGCATTTATTCCTGTAGAATACTGGACAATAACCGCAGAGCTTTCCAAACTCAAGTCTTCAGTTTGTTTTAATGCAGAATTAACCAAATATAACGGCGAAAAAATAGAAATAAAAAACGGTGATGACTCGGCTAAAATAGTGGAAACACTTTCTAAATCGTCAACAGAGTTTAAAGTTTCGAAAGTTACAACAAGAAATACACAAAGAAAACCTCAAGCACCATTCATAACAAGTACACTTCAGCGTGAAGCAAGCAGCAGACTCGGTTATAGCGTTAAAAAGACGATGCAGGTTGCACAAAAACTTTATGAAGGGATAGAACTCGGCTCAAGCGGACATGTCGGTCTTATTACTTATATGAGAACTGACAGCACCAGAATTTCTGATGAAGCAAGAGATGCAGCTAAAGAATATATAATTGAACACTACGGCAAGAACTATTACCCCGAAGAGCCAAGAGTTTATGCCAAAAAAGGCAAGAACGTACAGGATGCTCACGAGGCTATACGTCCATCTTATATAGATAAAAACCCTGAATCAGTCAGACAATATTTAACTCCCGAACAGCATAAGCTTTATAAGCTTATATGGGAAAAATTTATAGCAAGCCAGATGCAAAGCGCTGAAGTTAAAACTATTTCTGTTGAAATAGAAGCGGCAAAATATACTTTTAGGGCAAGCAGCAGCAAAATTACTTTTGACGGCTTTCTTATAGTTTATGACGACAGGGAAGACGAAGAAAAAACTGATGCTATTCCTGATTTAAACAAAGATGATGTTTTAAAACTCAAAAAAATTGACCCGAAACAACATTTTACCCAGCCGCCTCCCAGATATTCCGAGGCAACTCTTGTTAAAGCCCTTGAAGAATTAGGAGTAGGAAGACCAAGTACTTATGCTCCGACTATTTCTACAATTCAGGACAGGGGTTATGTAATCAAGGAAGAAAAAGCTCTTGTTCCTACAGTGCTGGGCAGAGCGGTAAATGGACTTCTCGTCAAACATTTCCCCGAGATTGTTGATTCTCAATTTACTGCAAATATGGAAAACAATCTCGACGATATAGCCGAAAATCATGCGCAATGGAAGAAAATTCTCGGCAATTTCTATGAGCCTTTTGCAGAAGTTCTGAAAAAGGCAAAAAAAGAAATGGAAAAAATAGAAATTTTAACTGAGCATGTTTGTAGCGATTGCGGAAAACAAATGGCTTTAAAAACGACTTTCGGTTCACAATTTTTGGGCTGTTCGGGATATCCTGAATGCAAAAACACCATGCCTCTTGCCAAAGACCAAAAACCTCTCCCTGAAGACAGACCTTCAGATGAACTTTGCGAAAAATGCAACTCTTCAATGCTTATAAAAAGAGGTCCTTATGGGGATTATCTTTCCTGCACAAACGAAGAATGCAAACACAGAAAAAAATTCATCAAAAAAACTGGGGTTAAATGCCCGCAGGTAGAATGCGAAGGGGAATTAATCGAGAAAAAATCCCGCTACGGAAAAGTATTTTACGGCTGCGATAAATATCCGGCATGTACTTTTGCACTCTGGAATGAGCCTGCCGGAGAGACCTGCCCCGAATGCAAATCAATGCTTATAAAAAAATACCTTAAAAGAGGTAATAAAATTGCCTGTTCAAACAAAGAATGTTCCTTTGAAAAACCTATGGAGTCTTAATAAAAAATGACTCTCAGGTGTTATAAATAAATAAATTAATCGGGTATATAATAATTATTAAGTTTTATTATTTTTTTATTTTGTTAATTATTTTTTAAAGAGGAGTTGAATTTATGTCAATTGGTAGTATTGATTCTCAACAGTCTTATGTTTCTCAATCCGAGCAAACCCCCAAAAAACCGCCTAGCGCTGAGGATATGTTTAATAAACTGACACAGGATGTTGGCGGCGAGGGAAAAACTATTACAAAAGATCAACTGGAAAGCTATATCAAAAAACTTGAATCTGACAGCAGTACCAGTTCCGCCGACAAGCACAAATTAGGATTCCTTAAACAGTTAGACTCTAACTTTAATAAAATTTCAAACGGAAGCGATAGCATTACAGCTGATGATTTAAAAAAAGGAAAAGATTACATGAAACCACCCGAAGGTGGTTCAAAAGGTTCAAAAGGAGCTAAAGGTGCAGATGCAGCTGACGGCACTAAAAGCACAAGTTCCTCAAGCAGCAGCAAGCTTACAAAAGATGAATTACAGAGCTATCTGAACGAATTAAAAACAATGAATGCTTCAGATAGTGATATAGCTAAACAAATACAACAAGCTATATCAAATTACGGCAAGTCTTCAAGCAGTAGTACACTGACTGAAGCCGCTATTCAAAAAGCTATAAAGGATTTAAAATCAGATTCTTCTTCAACTGATCCTCAAGATCCTTCAACTATAACTTCTGATCAACTTGAATCTCCTATAGATATCAGAGTATAAAATTTTTGAAGAATCAAAACTTCAGCACTAAAAAACCTGCCGAAAAACAGCAGGTTTTTTAATGCTATATAAGATTTTCTTTTAAAGCCAGTATGGCTGCCTGTGTTCTGTCACTTACCGCAAGTTTGTGAATTATACTGCGGACATGATTTTTTACAGTATGCAAAGAGAGATAGAGCTTTTCTGAAATATCTTTATTATTTAAGCCGTTTGCAATTAATTTTAAGATTTCTTTTTCTCTGTTTGTAAGATTATTAGCATTTTCTTTTTGTGTATTACCCGCAGGCGTAATTGATTTTGACTGTAAAAGTTCTAAAATATATCCTGCTATACTGGAATCTACCCATAAAGAGCCATCTATTACTGTTTTGATTACATTAACAAGATCTTCAATCAAAATATTTTTCATACAATAAGCATTAGCACCGGAATTAAAAGCTGACAAAACTTGTTCTTTTTCGTTATACGAAGTCAGCATAATTATTTTTATATCATTATTAATAGCCTTAATTTTTTGTGCTGACTTTATTCCGTTTAAAACAGGCATCATAATGTCCATTAATACTACATCTGGGTTTGTTTTTTTAACAAACTCGACAGCCTCATCACCGTTGACAGCTTCGGCAACCACTTTTATATTTTCATATTTTTCAAGTCCATAAATCAGTCCCTGTCTTGTATGATCATGGTCTTCGGCTATCAATACTTTTATACTCATTATTTTTTATCCTCTTATAATTGAACTTTTAGCGGCAGTTTAATAATAAATTTTGTATATTTATTTATTTCACTATCAACAGTTATTTCTCCATGATGTATTTCGATTAATTTTTTACAAACATAAAGCCCTAAACCTGAACCAATTTTCCTTTCAGCGCTTTTTCCGCTATAGTAGGGATCAAATATGCTCATTAAATCTTCTTGTGCAATACCTGAACCGTTATCCTGAACAAATATCTTGATAAATTCATTACAGGATTCCGCACTAATTTCAATTTTGCCATTTTGGGTTAAATTATCGATGGAATTTGAAATTAAATTCAAGAAAACTCTTTTAACACTTGTAATATCTGCATTAAATAGGGCAAAATCTTTTGGAATATTGTTTAAAAGCTGAAGATTTTTCTCTAAAGCAAGCGGATTTAATTTTTCATAACAATTATCTATTAATTCAGAAAGATTTATATTTGAAATTATAAGATTCAAATTTTGAGAATCAAAGCGATATGATTCCAAAATTAAATTAACCATTCTTAACAGATGTTTATTATTTTTTTCTAATCCTTTAGCCAGTGCATAAGGACCTTTTAATCCCAGTGACTCGAATTCATTTGCTATTATTCCAAGAGAGCGTTCTTGAGCTATTAATGGAGTTTTAAGATCATGTGTCAAATTGGTTACAAAGCTTTTTCTTAGTGTATCTTTTTCTCTCAAACCTTTTATCATTTGATTAAAATCGTTAAAAATGCCAAATATTTGTTCCTGCTTAATATGAGTATCGAGTTCAAATGATAAATTACCCTGCTGAACCTGTTTTAAAGCATTGGAAAGAACCAACAGAGGTTTGATGAAATTTCTACTGAGATAAAAGCCCATTAATAAACTAAAAACAGACCCTGCCAATAAAATTAGCAGTCCTAATTCATTCTCAACATCATGTCCTGTCCCCGGTGGGGGTGGGGGACCTTGAAAACCATGCGGTGGTGAAGAAAATGAAGAAATCGGCATGTCCGCAGGTTTTATTAGCAAAATAGCGACTGTTTTGCCATAATTATCGTTTATTTTTACTTCTTTATGTTCAGAATTTTCTATTTTAGCAAAATCGATAAATCTTGAAATTTGAGGCATTTTATTTTGCATAAAAGGAGGAAGATTTTGAGGAAATAAAGGATCTTTAAGACTTTTCAAAAAAGAATTTTTATCTGTTTTATTTCCCAGATATATTTCTATATCAAAAGGACCATTGGGATGAAACTGTTTAAGGTCTACTTTTTCAGCAATTTTTATGCCTTTTATTTTTGAATTTTTAAATGGAGTTACTAAAACATTGTAAAGTTCAGGTTTATTAGAAGATTTAGATTTGATTGCTTCATAATAAGATTCAACTTTAATTATTTTTTTATCATAAATTAACTCTATTTTTTCTGTTTTAAAAATATCTTGCAGATTCTTTAAAAGAACTTTTTCTGTCGGCAAATATAATATTTTCTCTAAAATATAACTTTCTCTGATTTTCAAATATTGCTGGGTTGTCCGTTTTAATTCTTTGCTTCCAAAATCAAGGAAATGCTGATTTTTTTCTTTCATCATGCGATTCATTTGATAATGATTCCATGAAAACATCAGTACTAGCGGAACTATAGTGGTAATAAAGAAAACCGCGAAAAAATATCTTGCGAATTTAAACATATAATCTCTCTTTCACTTTATATATATAACATTTTATTGCTATAAGTTAAAACTAGCTCTCTAGAGTTATTTTTTTGAAATTCGTATAAAGATAGGGTTTTTCTTAAAATAATATCATTATAATTTTTAATATGAAAAATTGAATTTATTAAAATAACAAATCAAGGAGAAAAGTTATGGTACAAGGCATTAATGCAGTAAAATTTAACAGGGAGCAATTTATTCAAAAACTTCAGGCCGCAGGAATTTCTCAAGAAGAACTGCAAACAGCAAGAAGTCAAGGACCGAGTGCATTTGAGGAATTGCTTAAATCTCACGGTATTCAGGCACCACCGCCACCGCCTAACAATGATGCTAATCAAGACCAATTTGTACAAAAATTAAAAGCTCTTGGAGTACCTGATGATATAATTAAACAAGGGCCTCAAGCTGTTATGAAATATGCTCAAGAACATAATATTCAACTGCCTGAGCTTCCCCAAAGAACACATGGAGATCATCATGGCAATCATAAAGCTGAATTTCAGGCAAAAGTAGAAGAATATAGGCAACAACATCCCAATGTTTCGGAACAAGAGGCTGAACAGGCTGTTATAGCAGAATTTAAAGCCAGACAAACCGCTCAGGAAATTAAAAATCAATCAAAATAAATATTTATTAAAAAAATAACGCTTTGTACAAAGCGTTATTTTTTTCTTTCAAATCTTGTATCTACATTTCTATGCACTAATACCTAAAGATTGAAGTAAGCTGGCGATCATTTGTGAAATATTAGAAGAGGAGGAAGAAGAGGAGGAAGAAGTTCCTTGAGGTGGCTGTGGCGGTTGAGGAAGCTGGACACCGTATTTTGCGGCCAGAGCTTTAATTCCTTCAATTCCTTGTGCCTGAGCGTTAGCTAATTCTGTAGAGGTCGCGCCTGCTGCTTTGAGTTGGGCATCAACTTGTGCCTTCATTGAATTACCCTGATTATTATTTGTACTATTTGCATTATTTTGACCATCAAATATACCGTCCTGTGGTGGTTGAGGGGGTTCAGGAAGATTAACACCAAGAGAATCAGCCAGACTTTTAGCAGATTCAGGTCCATTAATAGCCGCTAATTGTGCAGAAGTTGCTCCTCCTGCCTTAAGTGCACTGATAATTTCTTGAGGAGGATTACCTCCGGAGGGTGGCTGTTGACGATGTTGTCCGTTAGTTCTGTTGACTGAAAAACTCATTAGCATTTCTCCTTTTTTATTTGTCTAATCACACATATACTTAAAAGTTATATTCTCGAAATATTAAATATATATCCTTGATATAATAAACACATTTTTTAAAAACGAATTGCTAGCACCAGAGAGTCATATTAATTAAAATACATATTATTGTCAGTTAAGATAAGCCTAATAAATCGGCAGCACAAGGATAAAGGAAAAATAAAGGGATTTTTAATTTATTAAATATCACTTTAACTAAAACTTTTTTATTAATTATTGTTACGAACTGTATAATATATATCTAAAGAGTTTTCAATTCTTCTACAAATTTTTCAAAAGTTCTTTGCCAGTTGTAATATTTTGCTGTTTGTAAAGCTTTATCGCAAATATACTGTTTTTTGTCTGAAATATTAAGGAATTCCACCATTTTATCAGCCAAATTTTTATCAGGTTTACCTTTTATTTCAAAAACAAAGCCATTTTTACCATCTTTAATTATTTCAGAAGCTCCTGCGTTATTACTAACAATACAAGGTCTATAGTTAGCCATAGCTTCCAAAACTGCAAGGTTAAAAGTGTCTTCGACCGAAGGGGCAACCAGAACGTCTATTGATTTATAAAATTTCATAATATTATTTTGATACGGCAAAAATTCCACATTTTTTTCAATATTTAAAAGCTTAACCAGTATTTTAACGCCCAAATTTTTCGAATATTTAGGATAAATTATTTTTGCCTTAAACGCATATCTCTGTTTTTTGAGCAATCCCAGTGCCTTAAGAAAGATAAATCCGCCTTTAATTTTAAATCCCGGTGCAGAAAGCCCGAAAGTTATAATATTATTGTTGCTTAGTTCAGGCGTTTCTTCCGGAACATCAACACCCGGATATATTACAGAAATTTTATCTTCTAAAATACCGTAATTTTCGACAATATCACTTTTTAAAACCTCAGAAACCACAAATATTTTTCTAAATCCTTCATTAAACCATTTTTTATGAAATTTCATTCGCTCTTTTTTAACTTTTCTAAAGTTATAAAAAAATGCTTCCAAAGGATTTTTATCTCTTTTAAGCCTGTTTAAAAGAGAATGCCCTTGCAAAAAAGTTATATCTATAGCAGGCGTTATGTTTTCAGAAATCACAAAGTCATAACTTCCATTTTTAATAAGATTTTTAACTTCATCATAAAAATTTTCCATTGTTTCCGGCTTTAAGTGATCATAATGCCTGTCGACAACAACTATTTTATTAATGCCCTTAATACTCTCTATATCTGAATTACTGCAATATATATCTAATTCATAATTCGCTGCAATAAATCTTTTTATCAGGTTAAAAAAAAGTTTTTCACCACCGCCATGAAAATTGTCTTTCTGAAAAAGTCTTATAACAAAAGCTATTTTTTTCATCTTTTTATTTCAATTCCTCAAAAAACTTGTCGCAAAACCCTTGCCAATTATGTTTTATAGCTGTTTCATAAGCCATTTTTGACAGATCTTCATATTTTTCTTGATTTTCTAGAAGATAAATAAGCTTGTCTGCAAGATTTACAGACGAATTTTTATTCATATCAAAGATAAAGCCGTTAACTTCATCTTCTAAAATCTCTGATGCACCGCAAAAAGAGCTTACAACAGCAGGTTTATTATTAATCATGCCTTCCAGAGCCACAAGCCCGAAAGTTTCCATTAAAGACGGCATTACTACAACGTCAACAGAATTATAAAATTCCTGCATGTCTTTTTGGTAAGGCAAAAATTCGATTAAATCTTTTAATCCGTACATAGAAAGCAAAAACTGGAGTTTTAGATTTATCTTTGACTTTGAATAAATGATTTTTGCTTTAAACTTATAGCCTTTTTTCTTAAGCAGAGAAAGGGCTTTCAGAAAGACGTTTCCTCCTTTTTTACTGAAACTGGGGGCGGAAAGTCCGAAAACAAGTTCTTTATTACAAGCTGCATGCGATTTTACTTTCGGAATATCGACTCCGGGGTGTATTACAACAAACTTTTCGTCACTTATCTTGAAATTTCTTATTAATTCGTCTTTTAAGGTGTTTGAGGGCACTATTATTTTATTATATTGATTTTTAAGCCATTTTTTCTGTGCATTTATATACTTGTATTTTTGAATTGTAAATATTAATTTTGAGAAAAAATTTCCTGATAAGTCTTTATAATGAAGCAAAGAATGCCCCTGCAAAACCCCGATATCAATCGATACAGAAATATTTTCCGAAATCACATGGTCATAATTTTCATCATGAATCATTTCTTTAACTTGATCATAAAATTTTTCTATTTTTTCAGGATGCTTAAAATCCTTTGGATGACCGATAAAGTTAATTTTATTGATTTTTGATTTTAAAATATTTTGGCAGCTTAAATAAGTGGTACAGTAAAGATCAACAATACAGCCCAAATTCACGGCTCTGTTGACAAGCTCGTAAAATACCCTCTCGCCGCCACTGTGAAAACCATCTTCTCTAAAAACGTTTATAACAAATGCCAATTTTTTCATTATTTAATTATATCAAATTAATATTTTAAAAAATATTAATTTTAAAATATAGCAATTTTTATAATTTACCTGTTTTATATTTTTAAACGTTAGGATATTTAAGCAGATAAATTTATGTTACTTTCTTTTAATTCAAAACCGAATATTTCTTTTACAGGCTTGCATGAAGACATTAAATTCAGTCAAAAAATAGTGAGTTAATTTCGCAAAGAAGTCGGCAGACCTAATTCGGATACTTATATACAAATCAAAATGCTTCAGCATATAGGTGATCCTAAATATGCTGATATTATAGAAAAACTTAAAGTCCCTTCATATAAATATTTTGCGCAAATATGTAAATTTAGAGACTATTTCGACAGATTATTTTTTAAAGATTTTTCCGAATATGCAAAAAAATTAAAAGAATTAATGTTAGAAAAAAAAGTCGGAAATTGTGGAGAAATGAATATAATTGTACAACATGAACACCTTATTAAAGGAATAAAAACTCATAAAATACATTTAGATATTTTTATCAAAGGCACAAATATAAAAAAAAGAGATCATTGCTTTTTACTCAGAGGATTGCCTAAAGAGGCTGATTTGACTGACCCTAAAACCTAGGGAGAAGCTATTTTGATTGACAGTTGGACAGGAAGCGGCATTGTTGATCAGGCAGTACGACCTAAAGGACTTGTAAAAAAAGGGGTTCTCGATGAAGTGTTGAAGTATTTTATGTTTAATCCTGAAACAGAAGAAGCAAGGTTCATGAGTAATAATTCAGGACATGCTGAAAATTTTATTAATAATATGAAAAAATAAAAAAAACTCGGTTTTTATACCGAGTTTTTTTATTCAGAAAATCTATTTATTTAACAGATGAACATGTAAATGAGTTTGAATCTGTTTGTTCTGTAATTATAACTTCTGAGCCTTCGCTATTTGGGACGCCAAGAGCGATTGGCTTATAAAGTCTGTTATAGTACTCAGTAACCATTCTGTCAGAGTGGAAATAAGCTTCTGATGTTCTGACAGCCTGGCGCATTAATTGAGACCATCTTGGTTTATTTTCATAATATGTAGGAAGGATATTATTCTCAACTATATCCATTAAGCATTCATAATCTTTCCAGTGTCTTTCTTCCCAAGGGATATCATCATCAAGTCCCGGATAAGTGATAGTAAATCCGTTAATGTCGTGGAAAGTACCTTCTACAGCCCAACCGTCGAATGTTGAGAGGTGAAGTGCACCGTTCATATTAGCTGACATACCTGATGTACCTGACGCTTCAAAAGGTCTTAACGGTGTATTTAACCATACGTCGCTGCCTTTTTTCATAAGAGAGCTGAGTTCAAGTTCGTAGTTAGGAAGAACAACAACATTAGGGAGTTCATAAGATTGTTTAAGAATATTGTTAAACATATCACGACCAAGAGTATCAGCAGGGTGGAATTTTCCTGCAAATACAAGTTGGATTTTTCCTTCTTTAAGAAGTTTGGAGATGCGATCTCTTTCCATCAAGATCATCCAGGCTCTTTTATAATCCGCAAATCTTCTTGCCCATGTAATTGTCAGGACATTAGGATCAAAACGTTTACCTGTTGTCCCTGCAATATATTTGAACAGTTCTTTTTTCATTTCTGTTTTAACATCAAGAATATCTTGGTAATTTGATGATTTTTCTGCCGCAGGGATTCTGGAATCTTGCCAGTAATGAAGATTTACAGCATTTGTAATTGCAATAATAGGGCATCTGTCTTCAACATGTTCCCACATTTTATTTGAAACCAGCCCATGAAGCTGAGAAACAGCATTTGCGAGTCTGCTCATTTTTAAGGCTGCAACAGTAAGAGAGAAGTTTTCGCCACCTAATTGAACGGCTCTTTCTCTGGAAGTACCGGCAAAGAAACCGCCTTCTTTTAATGTATCAACCCAATGGACTTCATTTCCTGCCGAAACAGGTGTATGAGTTGTAAATACAGTTTTTTCTCTGACTTTAGCTAAATCGCCGTTGAATTCTCTTAAAAGTTCAAATGCCGCAGGCAACGCATGCCCTTCATTCATATGAATAAGATCGAATTCGTATTGTGCAGCTCTAAGAACTCTAACGCCTGCTATACCCAACACTGTTTCTTGAGCAATACGTGTTCTTTCGTCTCCGTCATAAAGTTTATGTGTAATAGCTCTGTCTTCAGGAGTATTCTCAGGAAGATCTGTCGACAATAAATAGATTGGACATGTTCCGAAAATCTCGGGTTCAAGCCTGAAAGCTTTAACTTTAACGTTTCTTCCATAGATTTGAACATCAACAGTAATACCTGTGTCTGTTAAAAAATCATAGTATTTTCTAACATAAGCTAATTCAACTGTACCTTCGCTGTTGATCCTTTGGTCATAGTAACCAAATGACCAGAGAATGCTAACTCCGACCATCGGCACTCCAAGATAACCTGCTGATTGCATATGGCTGCCAGCCAAAAATCCCAGACCGCCTGCATAAATGCTTAATGTCTGGTCAATCGCCATTTCCATTGAGAAGTATGCTACATTTGGTAATGTCATTTTTATCCTTACCCTTTAAATTAAATATCTTAACAATTCCTCGTAAATGAGGTTTGATGCAAAATACACCGTAAATCTTAAATCTAAGTTAATTTATTTTTTATGTCAACTATATTAAGGATAATTGTTGCTTCAAATATTTATCACCTCAATTTGATTATAGCAAATATGAAGAAATTTTTCTTTTTATATCGAGCAGATTTGATTTTTAAATCCTGTAATACTGTCTTTATATACTTATATTATTAATTAAATTTAATGTTTATTTGTTTATTTTACTCATAATTCATAATAATTTTATCTTGAATAAAATTTTTTTCAATATTATCAAATTATAAGTTCTAAAGCTATGTATATTAAAGAATTCTCATATTTTTCAAAACATGTTATTTTTTTTTTATTTCAGGGCATGCTTTAATTTTCATCATTTTTATACTGAAATAATTTTCTATTTATAGTAATATTTAACTCACAATAACCGCTAATTAAAGGAACAATACAAAAATGACTCAATTAGAATCAGCAAAAAGAAAAGAATTTACTCCTGAAATGAATGCAGTAGCAATAAAAGAAGATATTTCTCCTGAAGAGCTTATGCAAAAAGTCGGTGAAGGAAAAATAGTAATCCTTAAAAATATAAACCACGAAAATGTAATCCCGACCGGTGTTGGAGAAGGTCTTTCAATAAAGGTTAATGCTAATCTTGGTACCTCTAACCAAAGAAGCTGCCTTGAGGAAGAATTAATTAAACTTGATATGGCAGAAAAAACAGGCGCAGATGCAATAATGGATCTCTCCACGGGACAGAATATTACTAAAACAAGAAAAGAAATCATGTCGAGAGCAAAAGTCCCTGTCGGTACAGTTCCTGTTTATCAGGCAGGTGTTGAATCCATAAGAGAAAAAGAATCAGTGCTTGAACTTGATAAAGACAGATTGTTTTCAGCAATTGAAGAACAATGCAGAGATGGTGTTGATTTTATAACTGTTCATTGCGGAGTTACAAAAGCTGTGATTAGTGCATTGAAAGAACAAAAAAGAGTTACAGGTATTGTAAGCAGAGGCGGTTCAATGCATGCGGCATGGATTGAAGGACACAAAAAAGAAAATCCTCTTTATGAATTTTATGACGAACTTCTTGATATAGTAAAAACTTACGACACAACAATTTCTCTGGGGGACGGACTTAGACCCGGATGCGGCGCAGATGCAGGCGATAGGGCTCAGGTTATGGAAACTATAGTTCTCGGAGAACTAGTCAACAGAGCGAGAAAAGCCGGTGTTCAATCAATGGTTGAAGGTCCCGGACATGTCCCGCTTAATCTGGTTTCCGGAATGATTCAAACCATTAAAACTCTTACGCATGGAGCGCCTTTGTACGTGCTAGGCCCTTTAGTTACTGATATAGCTCCGGGATATGACCACATAACTTCAGCTATTGGAGGAACTCTCGCAGCTATGTCAGGCGCTGACTTCCTTTGTTACGTAACACCAAGCGAACATATCGGTTTACCGAACTTAGAACAGGTAAGACAAGGAGTGATTACCTGCAAAATTGCAGCACACGCAGCTGATGTCGCGAAAGGAAGAAAAAGTGCCGTAGAACGTGACAAACAGATGTCTATTGCAAGAATGAATCTTGATTGGTCAAAACAGGCAGAATACGCTATCGATAAAGATATTTTTGAAAATATTGACGACGGATCTCCTTGCACAATGTGCGGAGAATACTGCAGCATGAAGCTTGTTAAACAATATTTATAAACTCAAGGTAAAAATTTGGTTTATTAATATATTTGTGATATCTTAAAAAACTAAATGCATGACATTATAATTTATTGATAAATATAAAGGATACAATGAATATGGCTGGACAATTCGAATTAGGATCAAAACACATTGAATGCATGAAAGTTGCAAATCAAAACTTACGTGAAGCACAGGATATAAATCCAAAAGAAACCGCAAAAAAATTAATCGAAAAAACTTACGGTTTTCTTCCGTCAGAAAGTCATGTTTATGATGACTATCTGGGATTAACTGTAGCTCTTGAAGAAATTTCAAAAATTTCATCTGATGCTGCATCAGTTATAGCTGATCAAGTTTTAATCAGAGAAATCTTCAAAGCTTATGGAAACAATAATGCAAGTGAAGTTTTAAATTCAAAAGAAACAATTGGTCTTTTATGCTCTGAATCAGGTTTAACCTCAATAAGCAATATTTCAACAAAAGCAATCAGAAATAATGGCCAATGGACAATTACCGGCAAAAAACAAATTTATAATGAACAGCTTTCATCTGACAGCTATCTGGTTTTTGCTCAAGATGAAGAAGGTTTAATAAGACTATTTATTCTTAATTCAGATCAATTAAATATTAATACAATTAATAAAAATATTGCTTCTTCAAAAGTTTCATTAACACAGGCAATTATTGACGTAACAATTAATGAAACCGCTCATGTTGGCGTGATTAGTGATGAATTTGAGCATGTTCAAACAGTAGCCAGAACTGTTATTGCTGCAACCTCAATAGGTATCGCTCACAGTGCATTGATTGCAAGTATTGGCGTTGCTAAAGAAGTTAAAAATGATGAAGGTCAGGCAATTTCTTCAAGCCAGAATATACAGTTTACTCTGGCAGACATGTTTGCAGAAATTGAAGCTTCAAGAATGCTTACATATTTTAGTGCTAATTCGATTGATGAAAACAAATCTAATATCAAAATTGCTACAATGGCAAAAGTTAAAGCTTCAGACATAGCAGCAAAATCCTCGATTGATGCTCTGCATATATTAGGAAATATTGGATATATTGCAAATACAGAATTTGCAAATGTTGTTCTAAGAGCCGTTGATAACCAAGTAAAAGGCGGTACTAACAGAACGCAAATGTCTAAAATATACAAATATATGCTTGCCAAAAAATAAACATTAACACCTAAAATCAAATCAATGATATAATGTTTTTGTCAAAAGAGGCTGAAGACCAGTCTCTTTTTGTATATAATATATAAATAGAAATAAATTTTACTTAATATGAATGATCTAAAATAACTCTTTAAATAATAAAATTGTGATTATGGAAAATTGTAAAAAATATTTATATGGATTTCAATCATAATAAATATTAAAATATTTGCATTACTTTATATAAGTTGAAAGGATAAATACATGAAATTACACTGGCAAATTTTAGTAGCGTTAGGACTTGGAATAAAAAGAAACTGGCATATTTTTCTTGCTTTAATCGGCGGTGTAGTTGCAGGGATATTCTTTCCATTTCAGGGAGGCGAACCTACAGCCTTTCATGACTTTTTATTTCTTATAGGTCAGGGGTTTATCAGACTTATTCAAATGGTTGTAATTCCCCTTGTTGTCAGTGCGATCATAGTTGGAATTGCAAGTATGGGTGACAGTAAACAGCTGGGCAAAATCGGATTAAAAATGATTTTGTATTATACTCTAATTACTTTTACTGCTGTAGTTATAGGTCTTTCTTTAGCTTTTATACTAAAACCTGGTCAGAGTTTGCAGCCTCTTATTAATAAGCAAGAGCAGACTGCCGTTCAAGAAAAAGTAGCCCAGATTGATAACAGTAAGTCTAATGTTTCAAATCTTATTTTAAATATGCTTCCGGGATCTTTTTTAACAAATCAGGAAGCTGACACTCAATCAGAAACAAAATTAGTTCAGGTAATCATTGCCGTAATAATTTTTGGATGCGCTTTTGCCTTTATAGGCGATATAAACAGACCTGTCGTGTCTTTCTTTGAATCAGTTTTTGCTGCGACAATGAAAGTAACAGACTGGTTAATGGTTGTTGCAATGCCGGGCATTTTTTCATTAACCTTTTACACTGTAGCAAAGGGCGGATTTGAATCCATAAAAGAACTATGGCTCTATGTAGTAGCAGTATTATTAGGCTTATCAATACAATTATTTGTAACTTACCCGTTAATACTTAAATTGTTTAGCAAAATAAAAGCAACTGCTTTATATCAGGCAGTAGCAGAAGCGATGATGGTAGCCTTTGGAACAGCCAGCAGTTCGGCAACATTGCCTGTAACTATTGCCTGTTGCGAAAGAAGAGCAGGTATTTCAAGCAAAATTTGCAGTTTTGTTCTGCCTATAGGCGCCACAATGAATATGGACGGTACAGCTTTATTCCAATCACTCGCAGTGGTTTGCATTGCTCAAGCTTATAATGTCCATTTAAGCCTTTTAAGTATAATTCTCATTGCTGTTTTATCAATTATAGCTTCAAGTGCATCAGCAGGAATACCAAGTGCAGGTTTAATTACACTTGCTTTAATTGTGAAAGGAAGCTTAGGTCTTTCAATTGAGCAGGTTGCTCCTATTTATGTTCTTATATTTGCTATTGATCGTCTGCTTGATATGTTTAGAACTGTTATAAATGTAACCAGCGACACTGTTGTGGCTTCAATAATAGCATCGGGGGAAGGCGAACTTGATTATGATCTTCTTGGAAATCAGGAAGTTTGGAAAGAAGTAGTATAAATGCCTAATGCAGCAATAATTATTCCGGCAAGGTATGCTTCTACAAGATTACCCGGAAAACCCCTTATAAAAATTAATGGTAAAACAATAATTCAATGGGTTTATGAAAGAGCTTGCCTGTCAAAACTTGCGCAGGATGTAATAATTGCTACAGATGATGAAAGAATATTTCAGTCAGTAAAAGAATTTGGAGGTCATGTAAAAATGACCTCTTCTTCTCATCAAAGTGGCAGCGATAGAATTGCAGAAATAGCAAAAGAAAATCCTGATATAGACATCATTGTTAATGTTCAGGGTGATGAGCCTTTAATATCCCCTGAAAGTATAGATAATGCAATAAATTGCTTGATTTCTGACAAAGACGCTGATATTTCAACATTAATAAGAGAAATTACAACAAAAGAAGAAATTTTAAATCCGAATATTGTCAAAGTTATTACTGATAACTCAGGAAAAGCACTATATTTTTCGCGTGCTGCAATTCCCTACGAAAGGGAAGCCGATCAGACGAAATTTTATGCACACATAGGGCTTTATGCTTACAAAAGAAATTCTCTGTTAAAAATGACCGAACTAAAACAGACTAATTTAGAAAAAGCCGAATGTCTTGAACAATTAAGAGCTTTGCAAAATGGAATGATCATAAAAACTGTTGTAGTTGATTATAAGCCGATTGGAATTGATACACCCGCTGATTTAGAAGAATTCAAACAACGTCTTATAAATTAATATTTTCAGTATCTGCGGTAGAAATGATTTCTTCCGCTGCATCATCTGTTATCCACCCAGAATGTAGCCAATATTGAGCAATATAATGAAAATTATAACAGTTATTAGAAGACCAGATTTCTAATGGTGATAATTCATCTAATTTTGCCTTGTAACATTCAAAGAAATTGAGCATTGCATCTTCTTCGGACAAATATTCTTTACTTGTATAATCATAAAATTCTGATCCTGAATTTTTATTTTTCCACTTAAATACCGCTTGGATTTTATTTTCTTCGGTCATAAAGAAATACCCTTATATCTTGTCTAATATAAAAAGGATATACCAAAATAATTATAAATTCAAGAGTCCTATATATGATATTTCAAGAAATATTTTGTTTATTTTTTCTTTGGAATAACTAATTTCAGATAGAGCTCATCCAACTGTTTTTCTGAAGAACTTTCCGGAGCATCAGTCATTAAGCACCTTGCTTGGCTGTTTTTAGGGAAAGCGATGACTTCTCTAATTGAATTTGTCTTTGCAAGCATTGCAACTAGCCTGTCTAAACCAAGAGCAATTCCTCCATGCGGTGGTGTGCCGTATTTGAATGAATTTATCATAAACCCGAATTTTTCCTGAGTTTCTTCATCAGACATGCCCATTAAGCTGAAGACTTTTTTCTGAAGCTCGGAAGAGTGAATTCTTATACTGCCTCCACCTAATTCAGTTCCGTTATATATTATGTCATAAGCTAAAGCACGGCACTTATCGGGATGGGTTTCCATTATAGCTATATCATCCGGATTTGGAGAAGTAAAAGGATGATGAACAGCTACGTATCTATTTTCTTCCTCGTCTTTTTCAAACATTGGAAAATCAGTAACCCACAATAAATTGTGTTTTAATTCGTCAATAAGATTTAATTTTTCTCCAAAATGCAATCTCAGCCTGCCTAAAACATCAAAAACAACTTTATTCTTGTCTGCAACAAGAAAAATAACATCTCCCGGATTTGCCTTGGCTGTTTTTTGGATTTCAGCAGATTCTTCCTCGTTAAGAAATTTCAGTATAGGAGATTTGATTGTTCCGTCAAGTCCATAAGTTATCCAGGCAAGACCTTTTGCCCCAAAAGAAATAGCAAGATTTCTTATATCATCCATGTCTTTACGACTGTATTCGGATATCCCTTGAACACGAATAGCTCTGACAGAACCTCCTTGTTGTACTTGTTCTGCAAAAGCTTCAAAGGAACTTTTTTGCATAATATCGCTTAAATCAAAAAGTTTAAGGTCAAATCTGGTATCCGGCTTGTCTGAACCGTAGTTTTCCATAGCTTCTTTGTACGTTAATCTTGTAAAAGGTGCTTTAACTTCAACTCCTGCTGCTTTAAAGGATTCTGTGACAAGACCTTCTGTTACAGAAACAATATCTTCTCTGTCTACGAAAGACATTTCTATATCTACCTGAGTAAATTCCGGTTGTCTATCAGACCTTAAGTCTTCATCACGGAAACATTTTGCTATCTGATAATATCTTTCAATGCCGCCTACCATCAATAATTGTTTATAAATCTGTGGTGATTGTGGCAGTGCATAAAATTTATTTGGATGAACCCTGCTTGGAACAAGATAATCTCTTGCACCTTCAGGAGTAGTTTTAATTAATATAGGCGTTTCTACTTCTAAAAACTCAAGAGAGTTCATATAATTTCTGATATTTGTAGTAATTTTGTGCCTTAAAAGCAGATTATTAAGCATTTTAGGTCTTCTAAGATCGAGATATCTGTATTTCAAGCGTAGATCTTCGTTAATTTCCTGTCCGTCTTCTATAATGAAGGGAGGGGTTTCTGCTTCGCTTAAAATTTCTGTTTTATCGGGATAAATCTCTATACTTCCTGTAACAAGGTTAGGGTTGAAAGTATCCTGGGGTCTTTGTGTAACAAGCCCGGATATATTTATCACGTATTCATTTTTAAGCTGCTGAAAAACCTTGTGAATTTCAGTATTTTTAATAGGATCTGCAACGATTTGAATAATACCGCTTCTGTCTCTGAGTTCAACAAAAATAATTCCGCCGAGGTCTCTGACATTTGAAACCCATCCTGCCAGATTAACTCTTTTTCCTGTATCCTTTTCGGAAAGTTCTGTACACCAGTGTGTTTTTAATTTTGAAGTTTCTATATTTTGCATAATATTACTCATCACCATTATCTCTTTCGGTATTTTTAATGATATCTTTATACTTTTCTACCATAATTATAGGCTTCAGGTCAATTTTACTTAGTCATCCTGCTCAATTTCAAGATGAGTATGGAATTCAAAAGGCTTATCTTCTATTTTTTCATATAAATAAGCCGCAAACATTGCAGAAATGGCATTAAACGGAGCGCTAATCACTAATGCCACAAAAAATATCATCACAATTGTAATTATAAAAGTATAGGTAAAATCAGTAAAGGACAGGGTCTGTTTATAATGACTCGTAAATAATTCGATAATATAGTTTATTGGCATAAAAACAATCGCAGCAGATGTCAAAGAAATAAACCCGGAAACAGCTCCCACCAGAGCGCCATTTTGAACTGTTAAAAGTCCCACAAGTGCGTTTTTTTTAAGATATATGATTATACCGGCTCCTGTTAAGACAAATAGTGCAAATACAATAAGGAATTTCAATAATAAGAAATTGATTAAAAATAAAAATCCTGCCGCTAATCCGACTATAGCACTTAATATAACTGCTGTTTTTAAAATATTTCCCATTAATTTTTCTCCAATTCCAACAACGGTTCTAACATATTAAAATAATACCAGTAGATTGAATTTTAGTCATAAAAAATATAAAATAAAATATTATGAAAAGATTTGTGAAAAAAGAAATTTAAAAAGTTATGCAAGAAAAGTTAAATGAAATTATTGAAAAAGATTCTAAGCGAGAAATTCCCGTATTCAAAAAGATTCGAGCAGGATTTATTCAAGAACTAGCCCAAAAAATCGCTAAAAATACTAACACGCCTGTTAAAATTGCTATTGCGGGAGAGTCTGCTTCAGGAAAAACCTCTTTTGCTAACCATGTTATAAAAGTTTGTGAAAGTTTTAATCAACCGAATCTTATTACCATGATTTCTTGTGATAATTATTATAAACCCTTAAAAAATAAAATTAAGGGCGAAACACTTCTTGATTATTTGAAAAGAACAGGACATGATCTTGATTCTCCTGATGCTATTAACTTATCAAGATTCGAAGAAGAAATTGAAAGATTAACCAGAGGTGAAACTATTCAAACCTCCAGATGGGATTTTAAAACATCACAACTAATTGAAAATGACGAAGAAAAAAAGCCTGCCAAAATTATTCTTGCAGAAGGATTGTTTACACTAATTAACGGTGTTAGTGATATTTTTGATGTACGCATATACGTACACAGAAAACATAAATCTATAAAAAGACACTGGTTTGAACGAGCGCTTCAAAGATTTAATTCTGCGGAAGAAACCGACTATGTCTGGAATAGAGTCAAACAAGGCAGTAAACAATTTATTCGGCCTTCTCAAGAAAATGCTGATTTAATAATTAACAGAAGAGCTTCCAAAGAGTCCCGTGAAGCTGTTATCAAAGAAATTTTTGAAGTTATCGCCGGATTTCAACCTGCCAATTAAAAATTCAGACTGGCAAAACCATAAGCAGAATAAGGCAAATTTCCTTTTTTAAATGTAAATTTTATAAGCTCAGCTTCAACTTTATTTGATTTTTCCATGATCAAACTGTTTAGCCTTGTTAAGTGTTCTTTGTTCATATTTAATACATTAATAAGTGCTGTTATTTCTTTTTCAGGCGCAAAATATATATTGGTATGGTTTTTTAAAGAATTGTATCGAGAAATTATATGTTCCTCAGCTTCTGAAATAATTGTCTGAGTTCTTTGGAGCATTGCTACGCTTGAAGCTTCAATTTCTTTATTCTGATATTTATGAGGTTCAGGTTTCTTTTTGATTCCAGAATTTTCGCAACAGATGATTTTTTGAAGATGAACTACTCCAAAATCTATAGTATCTTGAGTAAAAAGCTGGGAATAAGTTTTCAGTTGTTCAAGAATATATTTTATTTGACCTTCTTTAACACAACTTGTAGCTGCGCCTGCATATAATTTCACAAAAGTATTTTCTCTAAGGCATTCGCTATGAGAAGTTTTTGACAATTTAAAATTGAAATCTTTATAACAGTTTATACTTGCTGTTTTATAAACGAATAAATCGTTACTGCTCAACAATGTTTCACAAGAAAAATTAATATTATTAAGTTCTTGTAATATATCGTTGGTTTCATGTTTAGTAATAAAGTTCTCCAGAAATATCTCAAAAATTTTATTTTGATAATGAAGCTTTTTTAAATTGCGATTTTTTTCATTATTAATAAAAGATAATTCATTTTCGATTATGTTTAGATTTTTTTCTACTTCTTCATTAAATTTATCTTGATTTTCTTTAATATATTTATATAAAACAACTTTCATAAAAATATTTTTCAGGTATTCATCTGAAATAACCGCTTTATTAAGATTATTTTTGTGAAAATACTTGTAGTCATAAACCTGTTTCAAATGAATATTTTCTATAAAGTACTGGCTAACAGCCTCAAGGAAACTACCATTTAATAAATTCTTTTTATTAAGCCATTTAGAAACATTTTCATAGCCGTTTTCTCGTGTATATCCAATATATTCTTGAAAATATCCGAGGTATAAGAGAATATCATGCAATTTTTTTTCTTTAATAACATATAAATTGCCGTCTGCAATTATTGGAGGAATAAAAAAATTGTTTTCTTCTTCAAGAATATTTACAGGTGTATGTATATGACAATAAATATCCGGCATACTGTTTTTAATAACTCCATGGTTATTTAAGTTAAACAGGACAAATAATTATTTAGCTTTGTATTTGAATTTGTACATAAATTATAATTTAATTATTCTAATTGTGAACTAACATATTTTCGGTTTTACTATTTTTAAATTTTAAATAACTTTAAAATTTAAAAATATATTCTATCAGGTATTTTGTTGTCTAATTATTATAGACAACGGATTAAGTAAAAGTTTGTTGTATGTTTAAAATAAGCACATATAATATAATGTAAGTGCTAACAAAGGAGTATAATTTAAATGTTAATTGTAATGAAACCCGGTGTTTCGGAAGAAGAAATTGAAAAAGTAGTGAGTCTTATCGAAACAAAAGGGTTTGATGCTCATATTTCAAGAGGAGAAATAAACACAGTTATCGGGGCTGTTGGCGGAAAAGTCATTGACAGAAGAGATATAGAACTTTTAGAAAGCGTTCAGGAAGTAATCAAAATAACTTCCAGTTATAAATTGGTAAGCCGCGCTTTCCAAAGAGAAAATACCATAATAACAGTAGGAAATGCGCAAATTGGCGGGGATGAACTTGCTGTAATAGCCGGTCCTTGCGCAGTAGAATCACTCGAGCAGCTGGAAAGCGTTGCTGAAAAACTAAGCAAATGCGGTATAAAATTTTTGAGAGGCGGAGCCTTTAAGCCTAGAACATCGCCCTATAGTTTTCAGGGATTGGGAGAAGAGGGGCTTAAGTACTTAAGACAAGTCGCTGATAAATATAATATGCATGTCGTATCAGAAATAATGGATATTTCTCAAATATCGATGCTTCTTGAATACGTTGATATATTTCAGGTTGGGGCAAGAAATATGCAAAACTTCAACCTTCTTAGGGAGCTTGGCTATATAAATAAGCCTGTACTAATAAAAAGAGGTCTTTCTGCTACTATTGACGAGCTTTTAATGTCAGCAGAATATATTATGGCAGGCGGTAATAGAAACATAATTCTTTGCGAAAGAGGCATCAGGACTTTTGAAACTGCAACAAGAAATACTCTTGATATTTCTGCGATTCCCGTTATTAAAAAAATCAGTCACCTTCCTATTATTGTAGATCCTAGTCATGCAACAGGATTAAGAGATAAAGTTGCACCTATGTCGAGGGCTGCTATAGCAGCAGGTGCTGACGGAATAACAATAGAAGTTCATAACTGCCCCGATGAAGCTCTTTGTGACGGAGCGCAATCGCTTTATCCCGAGCAATTTGAAAAATTATTTGGCGATTTAAAGTCTATTGCTCCTATTTTGGGAAGAACTCTTTAAGATATTTATTTATAAAATAAAAAAGAGGCAGTTTGAAATTTCAAACTGCCTCTTGGGTAGATAAAAACGACGATAATACTCACTTTCTCTATCTAGCTATCTGTAGGTATTATAGTAATTTATGAGTTAAGAAACCTATCTTCCTGATAAGCCTCTCAACTGCACTTGTTATCTTAAATTAGTGTTAATGCTACCTGAGGCGCTTGGTTAGCTTGAGCTAACAATGTAGCGGAAGCTTGTTGCAATATTTGGTTTTTGGTTAAAGAAGCAGCTTCTTTTGCAACATCTACGTCTCTGATTCTTGATTCGGATGCTGACATGTTTTCATACTTAACTGATAAGCTTTGAATAGCTGAATCTAACCTGTTTTGTATCGAACCGATTGTTGATCTTCTTGAGGATACATCAGAAATTGCTTTGTCAATTGTATCAATGTAAGCAGATGCTGCTGAAGCAGTCGCAAGTGTTTGATCTGTTGTAATACTGATACCCAATCCTGATGCGGTAGCGTCACTAAGAGGGCTTGTGCCGTTAGCACTGCTTGCAACGTCAATAGCGTTTGTAGTAGATCCTGAATTTGCACCGATTTGGAAGTTAAGTTTTGTTTTACTTCCGTCTAATAAATTAATGGAATTGAATTTAGATCCTTTTGCAAGTCTTGTAATTTCATCTAAACGCTGTTTAACTTCTGATTGAATTGCTGTTCTTTCACTTGTTCCGTTTGTATCGTTTGACGCTTGAACAGAAAGATCTCTTATTCTTTGAAGGTTGTCTTGAATAATACCGAGATCGCCTTCTGCCGTTTGTAAGAGGTTAACGCCTGTTTGCGCGTTTTGAGAAGCTACCTGAGAGCCTCTTGCCTGTGATCTCAAGCTTTCGGAAATTGTTAAGCCTGCAGCATCGTCTGCAGCTTTGTTGATTCTGCTGCCTGTTGATAATCTTTGAAGTGATTTTCCAATTTCACTTGATGCTGATGATAAACTTCTTTGAACTAAAAGAGAGTTAACGTTTGTGTTTACTACAATACCCATAATAAGATTCTCCTTATCTTTATTAATTACATCCTTGTGGCTCTAAATCATTCAGAGCCGTTACATTTCTTAGTAAATTTATATTAAGCTTTATTACGTTTTGTTTACATTCATATAAAGTTAGAAGTTTCTCCAACTTTAGTTAGAAAAACTTCTTTTTTGTATTAAATATGCAAAAACTGTCTTGTTAAAATCAAAACTGATATTTCAAACAAGCAATATAGGTTTTAAGCGCAGTCCATAATATTCAGTTAATTTTAACTTCTGAGGCTTTATATGAGCTTCTTGCAAGAGGAGAAGAAATAATATGTTTAATCCCAATTTTTATTGCCTCTTGCTTTAAATTTTCAAATTCTTGAGGGGTATAGTATTTTTCGACTTTCAAATTGTTTTTAGTCGGCTGTACATATTGTCCTATTGTTACGATGTCACAATTATGTTTTTTTAGGTCACATAATAATTCTTTAATTTCTTCTACAGTTTCGCCAAGTCCCACCATAAAGCCTGATTTTGTATAAATCTCAGGAGCTTGTTCTTTTATATAGTCTAAAAATTTAAGAGAGTTTTCATAATTTGCCTGTGGTCTTGCAACAAAATAAAGCCTTTTTACTGTTTCAATATTATGATTAAACACATCAGGTTTTGCGTTAATTACTTTATCTATTGATTGTTTATTTCCTTGAAAATCCGGAGTCAAAACTTCAATTTTTACTTCGGGAGTAAGTTTTTTTACTTCTTGAATTGTTCCTGCAAAATGCCCTGCACCTCCGTCAGGCAAATCATCTCTTGTTACTGAAGTTATTACCGCATAGTTTAAGCCCAGTTCTGCAATCGCTTGCGCGACAAGTTTTGGCTCTTCGCAATTTATCGGTTCTGTCTCTTTTCCGTTGAATGAACCGGAAATACTCAAATCCTCCAGCAGGAACTTGCCGTTTTTATTTCTAAGTTGCTTTCCTCCTGCTTCACAACTGCAAAAACGACAATTTCTTGTGCATATTTTGCCTAAAATCATAAATGTAGCCGTATTTTTTGCGTAACATTCCCCTTTATTAGGACATCTTGCACTATCGCAAACAGTATTAAGGTTATGTTTTTTCAAAATTCTTCTGACGAATTTTGTTTTTTCTGTGTCTATTATTCCTCTTTTAATCCAATCAGGAAGACGTTGATGCATTTTTTTTCCTTTTTTTGTAACAAAAAATTAATAATTCTTCTTCTTATTATCAATAATATTTTATCAGGGACATTAAGTAATTAGTAATAAAATTAATTTTAATAAGAAATAAAAAGGAGAACAAAAAATGAACATGAATGTTCCTAAAATTGGATTTAGCGGTAATTACTGCATAAAGGCAGACGTTAAGAAAAACGCAGATAACTTAACAATACATCTTAATAATACGCCGACTGACGATAAAATGAAAATGCAACTAAAAGCTTATCCTAAAGAAACAGATGTTTATGTAATTACAAATAATAGACAATGGTCACTAACTGATTATAATCTGCTAAAAGAAGGCATTGCTCGTGCGAAGCATAGAGATAACTCTGAAAACAATCCGTTTAGTGATGATGGATTTATTAGTAAAGCGCTGGATAAAAGTTTTGAAAGAGTTGCGGAAACAGAAGGCTATATAGGTAATGGGTAATAATCCAATTTAACTACTTGGGTGGAAGATGCAAAGCTTTATTATCTATACCTAAAAAAGCTTCGTATAGTGCTTCAGAATAAGTCGGATGAGCAAAAATAGTTTCTTGAAGCTGTTTGACAGTTAATCCGTTACTGATTGCTATTGCTGCCTGCTGAATCAAGTCTGAGCCGTGATCTGCAACAATATGAACTCCGAGAATTTTGTCTTCAGATGAAAGAACTTTTACAAACCCTTCCAGTTCATCTTCTATAAAATATTTTCCTGCTGCGCTTATTGGGAAAGTACTCACTTTATATTCAATTTTTTTTCTTACTAAATCTTGCTCTCTTAATCCTACCGAGCATAACTCCGGATTTCCGTAGACAATATGAGGAATTGCTTCATAATTAATATTTGCCTGCTTATTCAAAAGAATATTTTCAACAGCGGCAACACCCTGATGAGAAGCTGTATGAGCCAATGGAACAAGACCTGTAACATCGCCAATCGCATAAATATTATCTGCACTTGTTTTTAAATTGTTGTCTGTTTTGATATAACGACCGTTCATCGAAAGATTTAACAGTTCTATTCCTTTTATATCAGTGTTCGGAGTTCTTCCTGCGGCTACAAAAATTATTTCGGGCTTAATTTCATGCCCGTTATCCAGAGTAACTTTTCTTTCCGTAATTTCTTTAATTTTTGCAGCGGTATAGCATTCGATTTTTTTTATTTTGAAAATCCGCTCAAGCCTTTCAGAAATACTTTTGTCACACATTGGAACAAGGGTTGGAGCCATTTCAACCAGAGTAACTTTTGATCCGAAAATCTCAAAAATTCTTGTCCATTCAACTCCGCTAGGACCTGTTCCAACAATCAAAACAGATTCGGGGATTTTTTCAAGCTTTATAATGTCATTTGTATCAAGAACAAAATCATGGTCAATTTGCAGCCCGGGAAGCGAAGTTGGTCTTGAGCCGGATGCAATTATAAGCTTTTTGAATTCCACATAAGTTTCTTCCGAATTATTGATAACTTTTAATTTATTTTGTGCTTCAATACAACCTTCTCCAAAAAGAACATCTATTTTGTTGCTTTTAATCAGTTGTGTGAGATTTTTCCTCATTTTATCAACTACTGACCATTTTCTATCTGAAACTTTTTGAAAATCAAAACTCAAATTTTCTATATTAATACCAAATTTTGAGAATTTTTTTGCAGAATTATATTTTTCTGCGCAGGTTAAAGTTGCTTTTGACGGAATGCATCCCCAGTTCAGGCATGTTCCTCCAAGATTATCATTTTCTATAAGTACAACTTTTGCTCCGAGTTGTGCTGCGCGAATTGCTGCAACATACCCTCCCGGCCCAGCACCTATAACAGCTATATCATAAATCATTTATGAACTCCCGACATTTAATAACCTGTTTTGATTTTAACATGTTCTTAAATACCAGTTATTAAATTTCTTTAGTTAACTTCAATTGCCAATTAATTTTCTTCTTGTCATGTTGAGCAAAGCGAAACATCTGTCCTTTTTGGGTTTTAAGCTTAAATACTTTTTTGGACAGATTCTTCGGGCTTTAGCCCTCAGAATGACAATACCAATATTCATTTAGATTTCGACTATTTGGCAATTCGGGTTAGTTAGAATTTATTAATTTGAATCTTCTATATTTTTCAAAGCGTCGTCTCTGCTCTTAACTTCATATTGCTCTCTGTTAACACGAATTTCTTTTTCTTTTATTCCCTGTAACTCAACTTTAAATTGATCAAAATATGTTTGCTGCTCCGGAGTAAGTATTGCTTCAAATTCCAGAATATTTTTTTTGCGTGCAATATTTAATCTCGCTTTAGCTGATTTTACAAGCCTAACCTGTGTTTGAATTTGAGTAAGCGGTGCGCTGCTTTTCTTTAGTGTAATTAATTTATTTTTTTCTTTTATAAATTTAACTCTATAAATATTAAGTTTTTCATCAGAATATTTTCCAAGTTCTTCAGCTTTTTGCTTCTGTTCATCTGTTAGATTTAATTTAATACTCAAATCATGTATTTTTTGCTGAATAAGTTCTAAATTTTGTTTAGAATACTGCCCTTCTGCTCCTATAATCAAATTTAAAGCGTTTTCTTGCGCATTAGTTTTTATTAAAAAAATACAATTAAAGAAAATTATAGAGAAAAGAATCAGCATGGTTTTTTTCATAATTTATTCCTTATATTAAATAATATCTTTATATCTTTTTAACAAAATAGGCTCTTAAACAAATACTTCTATATTTTATTATAAAGTATTATTTTTCATTTCGCTTCAATTATGTCTGAAAAACCAAGAATATAAACAGATAAAAAAACTTTTTAATTTTTTTTAAAATGTTCAACAACATATTGGAATTTTTATATTTAGAGTTATAATAAATGACAATGATATTTATACAAAAATAAGAAATAAAAAGACATATAAATTCACACACAAACTTTTAACATTGACTTAATATTAATATGGAGATAAATTTATATGTAATTGTAAAAATATTTGTAAATCAAAATCGTTTTAATAGGACAATGATTAGATTAATTTATCTGAATTTGTAATGAGTACAGTATTATGAAGAAGGCAAAGCAATGAATTATCTTGGAAAATACTTAAAGAAAAAACTGAAAGAATTAAAAGTTTCAGAAAGAGAAATTTCGGCAAAATGCGGAATCAGTCATTCATATTTAAACCAGTTAATTAAGGGCATTAGTCCAAGTACAAAGAAAAATATAAGTCCTACTCTTATAACTTTTGAAAAATTATCTAAAGGTTTAGATGTTTCTGTAGAATTTCTTCAACGGATCGCACGCGGTATTATTCAGGAAGATGAATATTTTACTGAAGAAAAAAATATTGTTAGCGATAAATTTTTAAATTCTGAAAATAAAAATATTTCTCCTGATTTACTAAAACAAATTGGTGATTTTCAGAATTTCATATCAATCGTAGGTCTTGATAATAAAACAAGATCAGAAAATGAATGGTCAGAGTTGATTTATGAGCTGAAATTTTTAATCGGAAAACATCTGCAGGAAAAAAAATAAATATTCAGCTCCGGCAACTTTTACCTCAAAAAGATTCCCTGTCACTCTTATGCGGGAAGGATTTAAAGCCTTTCCGTTTTTTTATATCTAATATTGCACAGAAGCGGTCTTGTTAAAATCAAGACCGCTTCTGTTCTTATATATTTAAATTTTTATAATTTATTACTTTCATTCATCAACGCTCTGACTTTTAGAGGCAAGCCAAAAAGATTGATGAAGCCTTCAGCGTCTTTGTGGCTGTATAGCTCTCCTGTAGTAAAGCTGGCAAGGCTTTCGTTGTACAGAGAATATGGCGATGTAGTTCCTGCAGGAATAATATTACCTTTATAAAGCTTTAATTTTACTTTTCCTGTTGTAACTTCGTGCATTTTATCGAACATCGCAGAAAGTGATTCTCTCAAAGGAGTTTCCCATTCTCCGCTATAAGCGAGTTCAGCGAATTTAACGGCAGAAGTATTTTTAAAAGCCAGAGTTTGCTTATCAAAACACATTCTTTCAAGTTCACTGATAGCCGCATAAAGGATTGTTCCACCTGGAGTTTCATAAACTCCTCTTGATTTCATTCCTACAACCCTGTTTTCGAGAATATCTATAATACCTACACCGTTTTTACCGCCTATTTCATTGAGTTTAGCCAGCAAAGTTGCAGGACTTAAAGTTTCTCCGTTAAGTTTTATCGGTATACCCTTTTCAAAATCAAGTTCAAGATATGTCGGTGCATCAGGAGCTTTTTCAGGGGTAACAGACAGCTGCAAAAGCCTTTCATATATCGGTTCCTGATCAGGATATTCAAGTTCCATTCCTTCATGGCTCAAATGCCATAAGTTTCTGTCGCGTGAATAAATATCAGTTTTTTTCATTGGAGCAGGAATATTTCTTTCTTCAAGATAAGCCAAAGCGTCTTCTCTGGATTTAATGTCCCATATTCTCCATGGGGCAATTATACTAAGATGAGGCGCAAGTGCTTTGATTGTAAGCTCAAACCTTATCTGATCATTACCTTTTCCGGTTGCTCCATGACAAATTGCTGATGCGCCTTCTTTAAGTGCAATTTCTACGAGCCTTTTTGCAATCAAAGGTCTTGCTATAGAAGTGCCGAGAAGATATTTACCTTCATAAACAGCCCCCGCTTTCATTGTAGGGAAAGCATAGTCTTTTATAAATTCTTCAGCTACATTTTCAAGATAAAATTTGGACGCACCGGTATTTAATGCTCTTGCTTCAAGTCCGTCTGTTTCTTTCCCTTGTCCGACATCAACACAAACCGCAATTACGTCAAAATCATAGTTTTCTTTGAGCCATGGGATTATTACAGTTGTATCAAGTCCGCCTGAATACGCTAAAACAACTTTTTGTTTCATTGAAATATCTCCTCGATAAGTCTTTATGACTACTTAATAATACAACAAAAGATACATTTTTAAAAAAGGAATATGTACAAAGCTGTTACCAATAAAAACTGTTTTAATTATGGAATTATTAATTATAATAGTATCTAAAAGGGGTAAATAAAATGAATTTCAAATTTACAAGGTTAATTATTTTAGTTTTGTTATGTGGTATCTTAAGCGGATGCAACTCGTATAAAAACCTTTCTTCTGAAAAATCTGCAGCGAAAAATCTTGTAATTTGTACGTCGTTTTATCCGATTTATATTTCTACAATTAATATTACAAAGGATATTCCTGACGTTAAAGTAATCAATATGACAAAACCTCAAACAGGGTGTCTGCATGATTACAGCGTTACCCCTGATGATTTAAAGACACTTGAAAAGGCGAAAATTTTTGTCATAAACGGAGCCGACATGGAATCTTTTATAGAGAAAATTATCAAGCAGCAGCCTCAATTAAAAATTGTGGATTCAAGCAGGGGAATTGAACTTATAAAAGATCAAAAGACAGGTGAACCGAATCCGCATGTCTGGGTGAGTATTTCAAACGCAATTTCGCAAGTAAATAATATTAAGGAACAATTAGCAGAATATAACCCTGAAAACGCTATTAGTTATCGCAAAAACGCGGATATTTATATTTCAAAACTTAAAGCTGAAAGAGAAAAAATGCATAAAGCTTTAGACAAATTACCAAATCGTAATATTATTACTTTTCATGAAGCTTTTCCATATTTTGCAAAAGAATTTAATCTGAATATAGTTGATGTTATTGAACGTGAACCAGGTTCTCAGCCAAGTGCAAAGGAATTAAAAGAAACTATAAATATTATTAAAAAAGATAAAGTAAAAGCTCTTTTTGCAGAACCGCAGTATCCTTCAAAATCCATGAAAATAATTGCGCAGGAAACAGGAGCGAAGGTGTACACTTTAGATCCTGCAGTAACAGGAGAATTAAACCCCGATGCTTATGTTAAAATTATGGATAATAATTTAAAATCATTACAAGAAGCGCTAAAATGAATCACTCGAACGAAAAACAAACTTCTTACGGAAGTTACTGCGGGCTATGCTGCACAAAAATAAAAGATCTAAGCGTAACCTACGGAAATACTGAAATACTTAAAGATATCAATCTGCATATACACTGTGGAGAATTAACAGCGCTAATTGGTCCTAACGGAGCCGGAAAAAGCACCCTTTTAAAAGCTATTCTTGGAGAAATCAAACATTCAGGAAAAATGAAATTTTTGGACATGAAAAATGTTCATACAAGAAAACCATTAATTGGTTATGTGCCACAACATCTTGATTTTGATAAAAGCTCACCCATAAGTGTTTCGGATATTTTTACAGCATGCCTGACAGACAATCCTGTCTGGCTTTTTAAGCACAAACAAATCCGCAAACAAACAGAGGACAGCTTAAAAATTGTTCAGGCTGAACATCTTATCAACAAACGACTCGGAAGTCTTTCCGGTGGGGAGTTGCAGAGAGTTTTGCTTGCGCTTGCCCTTGTTCCTCTTCCTGATTTGCTTTTGCTTGATGAACCCGTATCGGGAATCGATCAGAATGGTCTTGAGCTTTTTTATAATATTGTCTCCGAACTTCGTAAAAACTACGATATGTCTATAATTTTAGTTTCACATGATTTAAACCTTGTTGCGCAGCATTCTGATCGTGTAGTCCTTTTGAATAAATCAATTCAAGCTGTCGGATTACCGGAAGAAGTTTTAAATGAAGACTGTTTGACAAAAGTTTTTGGTAAAATCTGGTTTAAATACTCTGTTAACAAGCCAAAAAACGAAGAACAAGAGGATTTATGAATATCTGGTATTTTATAATTGATAAACTACTGCCATTTGAGTGTTTGCAGCACATTTTTATGAAAAATGCCCTGCTCGCTGTTCTATTAATAACACCTATTCTTGGCCTTCTTGGCACTATGGTTATTAATAACAAAATGGCTTTCTTTTCTGATGCATTGGGTCATTCGACTTTAACAGGGATTGCGATTGGCGTTATTCTAGGCATAAAAGACCCGATATGGGCAATGATTGCTTTTTCTGTCCTGCTGGGTGTAGCAATATTGACAGTAAAAAATGCTAACACTGCATCAACAGATACTATTATCGGAGTGTTTTCTTCGGCAGCAGTTGCTCTTGGTATTGTAATACTTTCTCATGCAGGAGGATTTACAAAATATTCCGTATACCTTATAGGTGACTTATTAAGCATTACGCCTGAAAATATTTTTATACTTGTAATTGTACTGATATGCGTAGTTATATTGTGGTTTTTTATCTTTAATAAACTTTTACTGGTCAGTGTAAATAAATCCCTGGCAAAAAGCAGAGGGGTAAATATCAGGCTGATTGAATATCTATTTACGCTTATTATTGCAGTAGTTGTAACTATCTCTATTCAGTGGGTAGGTCTTTTGATTATAAACTCATTGCTTATTCTTCCTGCTGCCGCAGCAAGAAATATTGCCAAAAATGTAAGACAATATCATCGCTTTTCTGTATTAATTTCAATTATTTCAGGGGTATCAGGTTTAATACTGTCGTATTTTTTGGGAACTGCAACCGGAGCAACAATTGTTTTAGTTAGTGCCGGTTTTTTCATAACAACTTTTTTACTTAAACAAAAGTTTGCATAAATAAAATTGATTTAAAACATATATTAAGGCAAAGAAGTTACACATGTATGAGTACCGCCTGCTGATATGGAAGTAACAGGATAAGAACCGGCTATAAGCGTAACAGCATTGGGAGTAGTCTTAGGAGAAGCAGTACTGCTTATGCCGAGCTGTCCGTTAGTATTCAATCCCCAACAATACGCGCGCCCCGAAGTATTAATTCCGCAGGTATGAGCTGTTCCTGACGATATGGAAGAAAAAACAACCCCGCTTATACTTAAAGGATATGAACTATCGGCAGTAGTTCCGTTACCGAGCTGTCCATTGTTATTTAGTCCCCAGCAGTAAGCATTTCCTGAATCATCGACACCGCATGTATGAGCACTTCCTGAAGATATTGAATTAAAAGAATGTAAGCCTGTTACAAGTATAGGAGCAGTCTGTTGAGTAGTAGTCCCATCGCCAAGCTGTCCGTTAGTATTAAGCCCCCAACAGTATGCGGCTTTTATTGTATCAATAGCACAGGAATGAGAACCACCTGAGTCTATGGAAGTAAAAAAATGAGAACCGTTAACAACTACAGGGGAAGTTCGTTGAGTAGTAGAAGCATCGCCAAGCTGTCCATTGGCATTAAGTCCCCAACAGTAAGCATTTCCTGCTGTATCAACTCCGCAAGTATGAGAACCGCCTGCAGATATCGAAGTAAATACATGTGAACCTGCTACAAGTACAGGAACAAGACGTTGAGTAGTAGAAGCATCGCCAAGCTGTCCGTTAGTATTTAGTCCCCAACACCACGCGCTTCCTGTTACATCTAGACCGCAGGAATGAGAAACTCCTGAGGAGATGGAAGTAAATACATGCGAACCTGCTACTATTACAGGAACATTACGTTGAGTAGTTGAATTGTCGCCAAGTTGCCCGTTAGTATTGACACCCCAGCACCAAGCGTTTCCTGATGTATCTAAACCGCAAGTATGCGAAGTTCCTGCGGATACTGAAGAAAAAACATGCAAACCGCTTATAAGTACCGCGGCGGTACGCTGAGTAACAGAAGCATCTCCCAGCTGTCCGCTGGTATTCAAGCCCCAACTCCAGCTTTTAATGCAGCTTATGACGTCTGCAATACTACAGGCTGTTGTATTAACAGAGGAATTACAGCAATTATTGTTTACTATAGTTACAATATTACTGTTTCTAATGTTATACATGGATTTTACTATGTCCAGCATTCTCATTCTGCCAAGTGAGGGGTTTCTGGCAGGCGGTGTTCCGGTATAATTATAATCATTGGCAAGATTAAGATAATAAACCAGATTAGCGCAGTTTGTCGGGCTTTCTCTGCAACTGTCAGCCAGATAAGCGCAAGCATCTTCTCCTCCGTTATCGCAAACCTGATTTATAACTGCTGTTGCGGCTGTTTTTTCTGTAGCAGTCCCTTGATCCGCGAAGTAAATTAAAGCTTTTATGGCGTTCATTCTTCCGTATGTGGCGAAATTTACAGAATTTATACATGCATTTGAAGTTAAATCTCCATTATCTTTTCTCACACATACAACCGAATTATTCTCTAAATTTTTGTTAATTTTTTTGGTTGTCATAAAAGGCATTATCATTGTAGCAACGACTGCGCTGAGTAAAAGTGCAATGAGCGCTTCAAAAAGTGAAAATCCTTTTCTATGCATTTATATTTCCTTTGATTAGTTTAATTAATAATAATTGACTACAACCTGATCTATATCAGGTATTGTTACACCGTCTGTGTTGTACAAAACAGCTTTAAAGTCCAGACTGCCGGCTCCTGAGGCAAATTCATAATCCTGCAGCCCTTGTACTATGTCATCTGAAGTATTTACAGCAGAAGCTGCAGAACAGTCAGCAGCGGCAACCCATACAGAACCGGCACTGTCCCAGGTTTTGCATGTTGCCCAGTTGTCAAAAGATACCAGCCATTTTATGTAGGCATTAGCGTTGTCCGCACTCTGTGTTATGCCTACACTGATTATTTTGTTGATGTCTGTGACGTGATTGGCTGTTGTTGTGGATAGCCAATAACTAACAGGTGTGCTTGCAGTACCGGTAAGTAATATCCCGCAAACATGGTAACCTGCAGAGGATATAGAAGAAAATTTATATCCGGATATTAATGTAGGTGTCGAAATCCAGTTAGAAGTATAACCAACAGCCAACTGCCCGTAAGTATTATACCCCGAGCACCATGCATTATTCGATAAATCAATCCCGCAGAGACAACCAGATCCAGGTGATATAGAAGTATATTTAGGATGCCCTGACACTTTGCCGCTCCACACCCAAAGGTCATTCGAAGAATCTAATGCATAAATCGACGGGTATCCCGCCAAGCTCAATGAAGTAAATACTTTTGATGCAGTAGCCCTTATCGGATTTTTTGTATAAGGAGACACGCCGGTTCCAAGTGTCTCCTTGCTGCCTCCCCAACACCAGACTTGCTTTGATAAGTCAAGCGCACATGTATACTGTGTACCGCTATAATCGCGTCCTGTTATTATTGAAGAAAAAGTATATGGATTTCCAGCGGTGTCTGTTACTAATACAGGAATATTGCTAGCTGTTGTAGTCCCATTCCCGAGCTGTCCGCGAGAATTAGAACCCCAACACCAGCCATAATTGGTATCTTTATCAATAGCGCAAGTGTGATAAACTCCTGCGACTATAAAAGAAAACTGCTTACCGCCGGCTGATACTGCATGCGGAGAAGAATAAGCTGTAGAATTTCCTGAACCAAGTTGTCCTGAACCATTCGTCCCCCAGCAGTAAGCGTTGCCTGCCACATCAAGAGCACATCCAAAGCTACTTCCTGCAGTTAAAGAATGAAGAACAATTCCGCTCGATATCTGTGAGGGGGTACTGTTCCATACATTTCCTGCCATATCAAGAAAGTACCTGCTTGCGAATATAGATACTTCTTTAAAATTCATAATATTTCCGCTGCCGTCTTTTACTACTGTAGGATAATTATAAAAAGGATCTCCCCAACACCAGGCCTGGTTTGCTGTATCTATGCCGCAGACACTATAACCGTTAGTTCCTCCAACAGACAGTGAAGAAAAAGTATGACCGCCATCCACAGCATGAGGAGAAGAATAGCTAGCAGTAGTACCGCTTCCCAACGATCCATAACTACCTAAACCCCAACAATAAGCAGTTCCTGAAGGATTTAATCCGCAGAAATATCCATACCCTGCTCCTATATAAGTAAAATTATAGCTGGCTAGGGAAGTAGACTTAGAAGCATAACGCCCCCAGGTCCAAATATTGCTTAAATCATCAATCCCACAACTTCCGCTCTGACCAAGCATCCTTGCATGTTGACCTATAAATTTTAAGCTGATGGGGTTACCGACTGAATCTACAACTTTTGTCGGGTTAAGTACATTAATATCTTGAGATGCAGGGAATTTTCCGGTAGTTCCGTCTCCCCAGCACCAAGGGACTCCTGCCGTATCCAGCGCACAGGTCATATTCAACGAGGCCTCTATAGTATTAAAATAATAGGGATTACCCGTTGCATCAACAACTTTTTGAGGAACCAGATTACTTGTAAAAGTACCGTTACCAAGCTGTCCATAAGAATTATTCCCCCAGCACCATCCCTGATGAGTTGAATCAATCCCGCAGGTATGAGAATATCCCGGTGAGATATAAATAAAAGAAGCAGGAGTTCCGGCATAGGCTTTTACTTTTACAGGGCGAGTTTTTGTTGCAGTAGTGCCATCTCCAAGTTGCCCGCTAGAATTAATTCCCCAGCACCAGGCTTGTTGTAAAGAATCCAAACCACAAAAAGGACTTGCTGCAGTACTTCCACCATCCGACATAGCTACATTTGCTGTTATAGATGAAAGAATAAAATTACTGCCATCCAAATTTTTTGCGTTTACAGGAACAGCAGAGCTTGTAGTAGAACCATTGCCTAGCTGTCCATTAGCATTTAGTCCCCAGCACCAGACATAGTTGGTTCCTTTTTCAATTGCGCAGGAAGTCCCGTGTGTTATTGCTATAGACTGAAAATCATGCCCACCTACAACTCTCGTAGGAAATAGTGCGTTTTTAGTAGAGCTATTGCCTAGCTGTCCATTACCGTTATATCCCCAGCATAGAGCACCTGATTGAATAAGAAGTTTTACCATTCCGCTGTCAAATACAGTTCCGTTTATAGGGTCCTGTTCACTAAACTCTGCCCTTTCTGACCTGTCAAAGTTATAAACTTTTTGTTTCAGGTATATTGTACAGGCTATGCCTGCTCCGTTAGCCTGGCATGCATTATTAACTTCGTTCATTATATTGGTTATGCCGTCTTTATACCATTTTGACACTTTGTTGTATACATAAGTTTTTCCTGCTGAAGAATCAGTTGTATCTAAATCCAAAAAATACCTTAAATCATTTGTACTGCCCGATACATCACATTTTGTGCTGTCAGCAACGCACTGCTCAATAAAATAATCACACGCTTTTGAGCCTCCCTGCCGGCATGTTTCTTTAAGCACAGTTTTTGCAGATTCCGCTGAAGATGCGATGCTTCCGTTCGCAATATATAACAATGACTGACAACTTTTCCCCAGATTATATTTGCAGCTTAAAATAGCTTTTTGGCAATTATTAGATGCTATATCCCCATTATTCTGGGATATACAAGCCTGAGCATACCTGCTTGCTCCTAGTGTCAACTTACCTACTGTTACCAAAGAAGCACCAGCTGCTATTATGACAGATAATACTATCATTGAGATTAATATCTCCGCAATAGTAAAACCCTTTAAAAATTTTTTATTTTCTTTCATTAAATTATCCGCCATTTTTATTTATAATACTTAACCTGTATATTATTAACCTGCGGCAATACATGCCCGTCTGCCGAGATAAGGTCAACTGCAAAATAAAGAGTGGTAGCTGTACCGGGAAGAGAGCATGTATTCAGGTAATTTTCTATTTCTGCTGAAGTATTGCCGTTATTTAGAAAATCAAAAGTACTAAGATCAGTTGTTTTGCTTGTCCATTGACATTTGTAGAGTACAGGTGCCGAGAGTTTACCCCATGTTGTACCGTCAAATGAGACAAGCCATCTTGTTGTAGACTGATATGGTGTTGTGGTATCTATAACGGTTTCATCGATGTCAACGGAATCAATTAAACCTACATTTTGCAAACTGTTTTGCCAGGTGGTCGTCACATAGGAGTGGGTAAAAACTCCTGCTGTTGATCTTATTCCACAAATAACTAAATTAAGTGCTGACAGAGCAGCAAATTGATTCGAGCTTGATTGTATTATTGGAGTGTAAGGAGAACCAAAATACTGTCCCCAACAATATGCGTTTCCGGATGTATTTATCCCGCAGCTATAATTATAACCTTTTGTTATAGAAGTAAAAAGCTTTCCTCCTCCCACTGCTTCAGGAATAGTATGATTATTGAGGTCTTGAATGCCTATACCCAACTGACCGAAATTATTTCTTCCCCAACAGTAGGCATTTCCAGATGTATCTAATCCGCAGGTATGAAATTGAGCCACAGCTATGGATGTAAAAATATGTCCGCCCGACACTGACACAGGCACAGTACTGTTAGCAGTTGAGCCATTACCTAGCTGTCCGAAGTCATTTCTCCCCCAACAGTAGGCATTTCCAGATGTATCTATTCCACAGGTATGATAATATCCTGTGGATATAGAGGAAAAAGAAGCTCCGCTTACGGCATTGGGTGTAGACTTGTTGGAAGTGTTCCCTATTCCTAGTTGCCCATTCCCATTAAATCCCCAACACCAAGCGTTATTTGACGTGTCAACCCCACATGTATAGTCAACTCCTGAAGATATAGAATTAAAAGTATACCCACTTACTTGTACAGGAGTAGTTTTATTAGTATTATTGCCAATGCCAAGTTGCCCATAATTATTAAATCCCCAACACCATGAATTTCCTGATGTATCAAGTCCACAAGTATGACTATTTCCAGTGGATATAGAATTTAAAATATGCCCATCATTTACCTGCACAGGTAAATTTTTATTAGTAGTATTGCCAATGCCAAGCTGTCCATAATTATTCCGACCCCAGCACCATGCATTTCCCGGCAAACCGGTGTTATCTATTCCGCAGTTATGTTCAGACCCTGCTGATATAGAATTAAAAGTATGTCCGCCTGTTACACCACCGCCAGTATTTGCATCACCGAACTGTCCGTAAGCATTGCTATCCCAAGTACCGTTCATTGTCCAGCACAAAGCACTTGCGGGTGACAGAAGTTTTACTACTCCTCCATCAAACAGTGTGGCATTTATAGGATCTTTTTCGTTGTACTGAGCTCTTGTATTTGTATCAAACGTGTAGTCATAATTAACCTTTTCAAAATTTGCTATTCTGCAAGCTGTGTTGCTGCGAGGAGGGCTTGCGCCGCCACACTTTGAAACAACAAATGTCCTGAAATTTGTCATTCCCTGATTGTAATAATAAGCACCCAGTGTTTCTATATACGCCCTGCCCTTATTAATATCCGTAGGAAGAAGCCCCAGATAATAATCAATATCATTAGAGCCTGTCATATCGCAATTTGCATAGTTTTCATTACATTTATCCATCAGAAAATTACAGGCAATCTCTCCGTTTTGATCACAGATAGCCTTCGCCAGTTTGTATGTTGGAGTAGGATAATTATCAACATAAGAGAATATCGCACTGCAATCGTTTTTTACTCCTCCCTGACAGCCCTTTATCGCTCCCAAGCAGGAGACTGTAGTCAAATTAGCGGCATCTTTAACTATACAGGTACTTATATACCTGCTGACATTGGTAGAAGCTTTTAATTTTGAAGAAACAACAGCTGCAGTTGCCACCATTAGTATTGACACAACTACTAACGCTATTAGGACTTCCAAAAGTGAAAAGCCGCACTCTAAATGCTTTTTGCTTCTTCTTTTGAGTATTCTTGTACTATATTTACACGCAAACTGTTTGTACGTATTTATGCACATTTACTCTTCTCATCTGTTTTATTTCTCTTTAATAAATTCTATATCATTTATTCCCAAATTAAAAGAATATTAAACAAAATAATTATATTAAGTTCGATTTTTTTTAATTAATATAACTTTATTGGGATAAAAAATCACTGACAAACAGTCAAATGCAAATGGTGATAGAGTTATAGATGTGCCGGACTAAATGCCACAGCACCTGTTTTTTCAGGAGGACTGGCTATCATTGGAGCATCACCTGTTTTTTCAGGGGCGCTAGCTGTTGCTGCCTGTGTAGTTACAGTACTAAAAATACTTGTTACAGTCGTTGACAGAGAATATACTCCTAATATTAATATTATTGAAACAAGACCAATTATCAGATTGGTCTCTACTAAATTCTCTCCATTTTTATGTTTGCATTTATTATTAAATCCGAACGCTCTGATAACTTTCATTAATTTCTTTCCTGATTATAAAACACTGATTTATCCAAAATTTGTTTATTTTATTTTATCACATTTTAAAACAAGTTTAAAGGGTTTCTAAACATTAGTATTACAATTTGTTAATCAATTTGAATGTTTTTACTTAAGGCTATAGAATAATCAGCATAAAATATATATTGGATAAAAAGATAGTGAATGATAAAAATAAAATAATAGAATCTTTTAAGTATACCTTTATAATTATTACTACATTATTAATGATAATATTCCTATGGTCAAAATCAGAACAAACTCTGTTTAATATTGAAACAAAACTATACGACTTTAGAGTAGGGCTTACAACCGATTACAGTATTTTTAAACACAGCTATAAAAAAGCAGACAAAAGCATTATTTTAGTTGGTATTGATGATTATGCCGTCACAAAACTTTCAACGTACAAAGGAATTGGAACGGGTCGTCAGCCATGGGCAAGAAGCACGATAGCTGATATTATTTCTTTTATAAATAAAGGGAAACCTAAAGCAATTATTCTAGACCTTATGTTTATGGGGCAAGAGGGAGATTACCCTCAAAATATAAAATCAGATGAACAGCTGGCAAGAGTTCTAAAAAAATCCAAAAATACTTCTATAGGAATGGTACTAAAAGCTCAATGCCCATATTCAGCTGATATCTGTGAAAAAGCCTTTTTAAGCAAATCTCAAGAAAAATTGTTGCCTATTAAAAATACTCTGGCATTGAAAGTCACTGACAGCCTGTCAAAAGCAAATGATTTGCGAAATAAAATAACTTTTTTCTCTTTCGATCCTTTATTTCAACCATTTATAGAAAACACGAATCATGTTGGTATTGTTAATTTAAGAACTTGCGCAGATGGAATTACACGTTATCACATTCCCGTATACAGACTAATGACGAAAAACGGTACCATATATTTACCGTCACTGGCTTTTTCTGCGCTTTTAACAGTTATTCCCGACGAAGAAAAAACAAAATTCAAACTTACAAAAGATAAAATCATTATAGGACACAGATCTATCCCCTTAAACAATGAAGGCAAATTTTTAATTAACTGGCATGGGCGTTTTGGAAGTACTTATAAAAATATATCAATAGCTAAAGTGGTGCTTTCAAATGCATTCAACAATAAAAAAATCAGCTCCATAGACAAAGAAGATAAAATTTCTCCTGATATATTCAAAGATAAAATCATTGTCATCGGTCAAACGGCTTCCGGCACAGACTTGCACCAGACTCCAATGGAAGTAAATCATCCAGGAGTAGAAATAGTAGCTACCTGCATAGATAACATCTTAAACGATTCTTACTTACCTGATTCACACCGGAGAGGATTCACCTTAAATGCTCCTATCTGGCTTAATTTCATAATATTAGCAGTATTTTGTCTTGCTATCGGCGTTTTTAACATAAAAACAAAATCAAATTATTTAAGTATATTCTGGTTCTTTTTACTGATTATTACGTTTATATTCTTTAATTTTGCTTCGTTCGTTTATTTTAAATATTGGATAAATATTGTTTATCCGCTAATTTTTATGTTTATTACCGCTATAGCGACGTATGTCTACAAAAATCAACTTATAAAAAATGAAATACAAGAAATAGAAGGCTTATTTGGTAAATTCGTATCTCCTCAAATTCTGAATAAGCTGCTAAAAGACCCCTCGTTAATTTCCAAAGAAGGCTCAAGAAAACATCTTACGGTTTTATTTTCTGATGTAAGAGGATTTACAACTTTATCCGAGACTTTACCAGCTCATCAGCTTGTAGCGCAATTAAACGAACTTTACAATGAAGTATATGAAATAATTCTAAGCCATGACGGCACACTGGATAAATTTATCGGAGACGGTGTAATGGCATTTTACGGAGATCCACTGCCCATAAAAAATCATGCGCTTCAGGCAATTTTGAGTGCAAAAGAAATATTTAAAGCTCTTGAAAAATTAAATAAAAAATGGGAACAAGAAGGCAGACAAACGTTAAAGTTGGGAATTGGTATCAGCACTGGGGATATGATTGCAGGTCATATAGGTGCAAAAAGAATGCTCAGTTATACGGTTATGGGAGACAGTGTAAATCTGGCATCAAGACTGGAAGGGCTAAATAAAGAATATAATACAAGTATAATTATTAGCCAATCTACATACGAAGAAGTTAAAGATCAAATCGATTCAGTATATCTGGATGAAGTGCTGGTTAAAGGAAAAAATAAAGTAGTAAAAATATATTCGGTCTTATAATATAATATGCCGTAGAAATCGGACAGAAAAAAATATAAGTTATCATCCTTTC
>JBAWVS010000010.1 GCA_037147175.1 bacterium | reverse complement strand
CAGATACAGTTAACTCAATTCAAAAACTTTCCCCCAATAAAAGATAAATTTAAAACAATAGGCAGTGTTGTTCCCGGCACAAGAACTTCAACAAGACATAAATCCGAGACTGATTATACAAGAGAAGAAAATCAGTTCTCTTGTCTTCCGATATACCCGAAAATATCCTAAATCTATTAAAAAGTCCCCGCTGTTTATTGCGGAGACTTTTTAATTTCAATTTGTTATTAATTTAATACTTAATATTATTACTCAATAACGATTACACTTACAGGACAAGCTTCTGCAGCTTCTTTAACACATTCTTCGTTGCCGGCGATATTAGCTTCATTAACCACAGCAATATCTTCTACTGTGAAAACTGCTTCGCAAATAGATTCGCAAGCACCACAAGCTATACAACCATCTTCAATCTTTACTTTCATCAATTTCTCCTTTCACAGGGACGATTTTTTATCAATTCCCTTAAATAAAAACCATTAATTAATAAATTAACAATATTATTATAATCAAAATAAAATTTTTTAGAACATATTTAAACTTTTGTTAAATCAAAAACAATTTGTTTTATTAATTAACTATCAATAAGTTATATTCATTTTTTGTTTTTTATTTTTCATCTAAATAATGCAAGAATTTCAAACTCAAGAGTGTTAATATATTAAATACGTCTATAAGGACAATAAAAGTTTAAAAAACTTAAAGAGTCAAACGGTTACAAAAGGGGACGTCTGCTATTTAATGAACGGGGGTAAAGCGAGTATATGGGTAAAACAGTAAAAGTAGGCAATAAATTAATCGGAAAGGGACAACCTTGTTTTGTAATTGCTGAGATAGGGATTAATCACAACGGTTGTGTGAAAACCGCGAAAAAACTGATTGATATCGCTGCTTCGTCAGGATGTGATGCGGTTAAATTCCAAAAAAGAACAGTTGATTTTGTTTATACCCCCGAAGAACTCGCCATGCAAAGACCCAATCATTTTGGAGAAACAAACGGCGATTTAAAAAGAGGTCTTGAATTAAAATTTGAAGATTATGAAGAAATCGATGATTATTGTACAAAAAAAGGGATTATGTGGCTTGCCTCATGCTGGGATAAAAATTCTGTTGATTTTATAGAGTATTTTAATCCGCCATGTTATAAAATTGCGTCTGCAACTTTGACTGATGATGATTTATTAAGACATACAGCCTCAAAAGGCAAACCTTTGCTTATTTCTACAGGAATGAGTACTATAGAAGAAATTGATCACGCTTTAAAAGTTATAAACTCTGAAAATATAATCCTGTATCATTGCACATCTACTTATCCTACAGACAATAATGAAACCAATTTACTTGTTATTCTTGATTTTATTAACAGGTATAACTATCCAATAGGATATAGTGGGCATGAAAGAGGATTAATCCCTTCTTTAGTAGCTGCCTCAATAGGTGCATGCTCTATTGAAAGACATATTACTCTGGACAGAACAATGTGGGGCAGCGACCATGCCGCAAGCCTTGAGCCTTTAGGACTTTACAGATTAGTCAGGGACATAAAACAAATGCCGGCTATGTTAGGAGATGGGCATAAAATAGTATATGAAAGCGAAAAACCTATCCTTGCAAAATTAAGAAAAGTAAAAACCGCACATAATATTGTCTAGGCAAAAAAAATAAATCGGTTAAGCTCTAAAGTTCAAGCTTTTTTCTAATAAAATCCAGTTTATTAGAAAGTTTATATTCCTCGATAGCTTCATAAATTTCTTTTTTATCAAGTTTTGATTGTGAAGCCATTTTATTAATATAATAAACGACATGATTTATAAAATTATTGTCAGTGTTTTCATTGTTTAGCTTTATCCAATAACCGTCCCTATCTGCTGAACGTTTGTCATCGAGATCTTTAGAACTAATAAAACCTGCGTCTAAAGCCATCTCTGTGATTTCAGTATTAGGGAAATATTTTAAAGAAAATAAATTCATCGAATACGGTTGCGGCAATTCCAGCATTAATTGAATTGATTCTAGTGAATCTTCAAAGGTTTGAAAAGGATTATCAAAAATAAAATCATATCTTACACTGATATCATATTTTTTGAACAAATTTGCTTGTTCAATAACAACTGAATTTTTGTAATGTCTTTTAAATATATTTTTCCTGATTTTTTCTGAACCTGATTGTATTCCAATCCATACACCCGCTAAAAGAGAATCTTTTAACAATTTTATTAATTCCTCAGTTGCCGTACCCGGAAAAAACATGCAGTAAAATGGCAAATCAATTTCATTTTTGTATCTTGGAAAAAAAGCATTAGCCCATTCTTTACTTGGTATTAGCACTTCATCATAAAAATTTATTCTTTCAATTTCGGGCAGCGTTTTCTTAACTTCGAGCAGCTCTGACATTACATGATCAGGATTTCTGTATCTGATTTTGCACCAATTGTCAGGATATACATTTTGTGCCATATAAACATTTGAACAATAAGTACATCTGTAAGGACAACCTCTTCCTGCAATAATTCCGTATCTTGTATTTAATTTATAAACTTCTTTATTTACCAGCTCATTATTTTCGATATAACTGCTCAAATCATCATCAAATACAGACACAGGATATTTGCTCAAATTATTTAAAATTGGTCTTGGAGTATTTTTAATAATTTTATCTTCTTTTTTTCTCCAGAAATTTTGGATTGAGTCTATAGGCAAATTGTTATACAATTTGTCGACGAGTTCTTCTATCGCCTCCTCGCCTTCGCCAATACAAACAAGATCAGAATATTTTATACATTCATCGGGATTTAATGATGCTTGCCATCCGCCTATTAATATTTTAAAATCACTCAGATTTTTAATTCTATTATAGATTTTTTTATACAGACCAAAAACAGAAGAAACCAGACTAAATGCAATTAAGTCAGGTTTATATTCCAATACAAAATCATCGAACAGCTTTAATTCTTCCTCTGAAACGTCCTGAGAGGTTGCATGCTTATTTTGAAATGGAACTTTAAAAAATAATAATTTTGTATTATATCCGAGATTGTGAAGAATTGAAAATAAAAGTCTTGTTCCTAAAGCTTCTCCATTAAAAAAAGAGACAAATAAAATTTTAAAATCTTTTTTATTTTTTTTCACAGACATTTTTAATCATTCAACCCAAAAATACTTTCGAAAATTAGTATACCGCTTCAAAAATAAATTTAGGATTTTAACTACAGATAAAAAGCGGTATTCGATAGTAGGAGCGTTATTTTCGGAAACGATGAGTTTTCGAAAATATAAACTCATTTTAGTATAAATATAATATTACCATAGATTCTAAGAAACAGACAATTTGCGTATGCCGGGTTTTTGTCTTAAGCACCAATTTGAAAAAGAAAATAGAAAATAAAAAGGTATAACTAATATAATAAACCGATAAATAGAAGAGGGGTGTTATGATATAATAAATCAGGATTTCAAAGTAATGAGTTTAAAAGATAAGGTTAAGCGTAAATTAATGCTGTTAAAGCTTAAAGAGGGCATAAAATTAATTGCAACAGATTTTGATGGTGTTTTAACAGACGGATATGTTTTTTATTCATCTGTTTCTGACGAAGAAATCAAAAGAATCAATTTTAAAGACATAATGGGGATTTCTCTTGCCGTAAAAAACGGCTATAAAATTGCAATAATTTCAGGAGAAAAAAACAAAATCATTAATAAACTTGCCGATAAATTTCGTCTGGAAGATGTTCATCAGGGAATAAAAGACAAACTTTCTGCCCTGCAATCGATTGCGGAAAAATATCAGCTTTCTCAAGACGAAATCTGCTTTATTGGTGATGACATAAATGACATTTCTGCCTTGGAATGGGTCGGGACTCCTATTACAGTTCCTGAGGCGAATTATAAGGTAAAAGATATTAAAAATATTCTAATAACAACTGCTTCTGCGGGAAACGGGGTTTTTAGAGAAGTTATTGATTCTCTTTTAATAACAAAAGAATAGAGGGTAAAATGTTTAAAAAAAATTTAGACACTATAAGAATAAAAAATTCAAAACTGGCTGACAGGCTTGAGAAAATTGATATAAACTCTATAATAGGAATAGAAGTATTTGAATCAGAAAGCAAAGATTTAATTATTTCTTATAAAAACACAACTCTTCACAGCCCTATAGATCCTGTAAGAGAGTCGAAAACCACATGGAACAGAACTATAAAAAATAATCTTAAAAAAAATGATATCCAAATAGTCTTTGGACTGGGACTTGGATATTTGTTCAAAAGAGCTTATGTTAACTCCGAGTCAAAAATTTTCATAATTGAACCTTTTATTGAAGTTTTAAGATTTGTACTTGAACATGTCGATTTTTCCAATGAACTTTCAGATGAGAGAGTTTATATTACTGATAATGTCGGTGATATTTACGATAAATTGCAAAAAGAATATCTTTCCAATGACAGGGTGGAATTTTTGTTCTTAAATCAATATGCTCTGGTAAATCAAGAACTTCTTCAGGATTTGACTTCAAAAACATTTGAAATAGTTGAAGGTAGAGGAAATGATGAAAATACTATACTAAAATTCAGCTGGCTTTGGACAGAAAATTTTATAAGAAATTTTGTTCATTTTTCCGAAGCAAGACCTCTTGGCTTTTTCGAAGGGAAATTTGCCGATAAAACAGCCTTAATAATTGCAGCAGGTTCAAGTTTAGCTGATGATCTTGAAAAAATCAAAGAAAATCAAGATAAATTTGTGACAATTGCCGTAGGAAGAGCTTTTAATTCTCTTGTTAACAACGGTGTTATTCCTGACTTTACAGTTTTTGCTGATGCCCAAAATTGTTTGGATCAAATCAAGGGTTTAGAAAATTTTATTGAAAAAACAAACTTAATTTTGCTTGCAAAAACTGATCAGGACTTGTACAAACTAAAATCAAAAACAAAAATAATTTATTTTTCAGAAACCGATTCAATTACAAGGCTTTTTAAAGACGTCTGTCCTGAAAATGCGGGATTTTATAAATCGGGAAGCAGTGTTTCAATATTAAGTTATTATATTGCAAAAGCCTTGGGCTTTGGGCAAATCGCCTTTTCCGGTTTAGACCTTGCATTTATTGATAATAAAATTTTTGCTGACGGTCAAACTATTGAAAATGTTGCCGAAGAAATTAAACACAAAATAATTCATGTTAAAGATAAAGAAGGCAACGACCTGATAACAAGAACTGATTATGCGTGGTTTATAAGACAGTTTAACGAAATTTTTTCTGAAGAACTTAATCTTGCAACAGTTATAAATACTTCATTAAAAGGTGCATTTATAAACGGCATGGAATATATGGCTTTTTCTGAATTTGCTGAAACATTATCAGCCGCAAAACCCGATATTGATAATATAACTTCAGCAGTTTTCACAGAAACAAAAGAAGGCTGGAATTCAGCGTTAACAAATGTTTTCTCAAAGATAGGTCTGGCCTACAAAGAACTGGATCAAATAAGCCCTGATTTATCCGAACTTTTCAATGAATTTGCAAAAATTTGTACCGAACTTAGCGAACTTGGAAAAACAGATTATGATCCTGAAGCTTATATTCTTCTGAATAATAAAGCTGCTGAAACAAGAAAAAGAGTTGTTAATAACTTGTTTTTATCAAATTATATTCAATCTCAAACATGGAATTACACAAAAAACTATGTAACCAAAACACTTCCAAACAAAGAAGATGTAATTAACAATCTTGAACTTGATAAATATTTTTTCAATTCTGCTGACTGCGCTAATACAAAATTAATCAAGATTTTAAAAGAAACACTAAATACTCTCGAAGAAACACCAGGTTTAGCAATAAAATAACCCTTATTCTTCAGAATCTTTTTTGTTTTCTTTGTTATCAATATAATCTTTATAAACTTCTGAATATTTTAAGGAATAATATTCAGGATCTACAAATTCGTCTTCTTCAACGGATTCGAAATAAAAATCGTCTTCTTCCGACAGTTTAACAGGTTCTGTTTCTTCTGTATCTTGATTTTTTTGACTCATTTCTTTTAATTTTTCTATTTCTTCAGGCGGAATTTCTGTCAAAAGATTTATATTATTGGCTGTACTTCCTATTACAAGTTGTTTTCCGTTAATCTCAACGAGATGGATATCTTTTCCCTGTCCTAGAGTCGATGTAGACAAAACATTAAACCTGTTCATATTTTTTTCCGAAAATTTTCCCGTTAAAATTGCGGTCGGATTTATGCCTTTCACTCTTGCATATACCCATGCAAAAACAAAAATCAATAATACTACAATACTTAAGCTTGAAAAAGTTTTTAAAAAATCATTTCCTTTTTCTTCTCGAATATTAATTTTATCAACACTACCTTTTGACAAAGACTGATTCTTTTCGTTAATTTTGTTTATTTTTGAAATAAATTCTTCAGGATTAGCCTCTTGTAACGGCTGAATTGAGTTGTTTTCCATTTCCGGTTTTTTCTGAGTATCCTCAATTTCTTGTTTTATTGATTTAGAAACTGACTGCTCAGAATAATTTTTTGCCGGTTCTATCTTTACTTTAATTTTTTGAGAAACTTCTACTTGTTTATTCTGCTTATTGTCACTAATTGTTTTTGATTGTAGTTGTAATTTTTTTTCAGGCTGCTCAACTATCCTGAGTTTTGGTGTTTCTTTTTTTACTGCATTTTTATTATTCAACAAAGAATTATCAGGCTTTTCAGGTATAACTCTGTGTATAGTAAAATCGGGAATAGAAAGAAAATTATTTTCTTCCTGTACCTGAGCCGAAACAGAAAAACTTGTAAAACTTAAAATCACTATAATTAAAATTTGTATACAAAAACCCAATTTAATTTCCTCAAAAACATATAAAGTATAATATGCTATTCTAAACTATATTATACTTTATAAATATTATTAAACTATATCTTTATCTAATATTTTGTATTAAACGCTCTGTCGCCTGCATCTCCCAAGCCGGGCAAAATATATCCTATTTCGTTTAATCTGGTGTCTACACTTGCTGTAACAATATTTATACCATTGTATTTAGAGTTAATTTTATCAATTCCCTGCGGAGAAGAAATTAAAGAAACAAAAGTTATATTTTTTTGAGGAATATTCATCTCTGTAAATAATTTAATAGCTGCAACTGCTGAACCGCCTGTAGCAAGCATGGGGTCTAAAAGATAAATAAAAGTTTTTTCCGGTGATTTAAAAGAATCCGGTAAATTGTTATAATAAGGAACAGGCTTTAAGGTTTCTTCATCTCTATATAAACCTATATGATGAATTCTTGCCTGGGGTAAAATTTCTAAAGCCGCATCAGAAAAAATCAAACCAGCCCTTAATATCGGTGCTATTATTATTTCCGCATCAGGAGCAATAATTTCTGCCTGCATACTCATTAAAGGCGTTTCAATGGTAGTCGTGCTTACAGGCAAATTTTTTGTTGCTTTATAAAACAGTACATGCGCAATCTTTTGCACAGCATTTCGGAATTTTTCTGATGGAGTATTTTTATTTCTTAATATAGCAAGATTATTTGAAATTAACGGATGTGAACATACTGTTAAATTTAACGGCTTATTTATTGATACTTCCATAAAAATATCCTCTTAATTCTGACTCAGTTTTGTTTAATTTATTATAATCATAAAAAAAGATGAATCTACAAGACTCACCTTTTTTATATTTGCAAAATTATATAATTCTAATTCTGTACCAAATATTAGAATTCAAGTCCTGCTTCTCTTGCCGCATCAGCTAAAGCAGCAATTCTGCCATGATAAAGGTATCCGCCTCTATCAAATACCACTTTGCTTATTCCGGCTTTTATGGCTCTTTCAGCAAGAAGCTTTCCAATTTCTTTTGAAGCTTCGACGTTTCCACCGTGCGGTCTTGATGCTTTCACGACAGGTTCAACACTTCCTGCGGAAGCTAAAGTAATGCCTTTTGTGTCATCAATAATTTGAGCATAAATATGTTTAGTGCTTCTGTATACAGCTAATCTTGGTTTTTCAGTAGTACCTGAAAGGGTTACTCTGATTCTTTTATGTCTTTTTGCTGTTACTAATTTTCTTACTTTTTTCTTAATCATTTTATCACCTTGAATTAAAACTTATTTTTTACCTGTTTTACCGGCTTTTCTTCTTACATGCTCACCGGCATATCTGATTCCTTTTCCTTTGTAGACTTCAGGCGGTCTTTTGCTTCTTATCAAAGCTGCAATATCACCTACAAGCTGTTTATCAAAACCTTTAACAATAATTTTAGTAGGACTTTCAAGAACTATTTCAATTCCTGCAGGCGGATCTATTTTTACAGGATGACTATAACCTAATGAAAGGTTCAAGACATTGCCTTCTTTTACTGCTTTGTAACCAACACCTTGTATTTCAAGTGTTTTGGTAAATCCCTGACTTACACCAACTACCATATTATTTACAAGAGTTCTGCTTAAGCCATAAAGCGCACCGGTTTTTCTTTCATCATTGTTAGGTTTAAGAATTAATTTATTATCTTCTTTAACAATTGAAATTTCTTGTCTTATTTCACAATCCAAATTGCCTAAAGGACCGGAAACTTTTACAAGGTTTCCTTCAAGCTTTACATCTACTTTATCCGGTATTATAACAGGAGCTTTTCCTATCCTGGACATCTTATTGGTCTCCATTTTATATTTTAGTTTACTTTTTTATAGTTTTGAAGAAATTACCAAACGTAACAGAGTACTTCGCCGCCAACGTTTTCTTTTCTTGCTTTTCTGTCTGTTAAAAGACCTCTGCTGGTACTTACTATTGCAATACCAAGCCCGCCTAATATTTTAGGTAAATTTTTGGACTTCATATAAAGCCTTAATCCGGGTTTGCTGGCTCTTTTTAATTTGCTGATTATAGGTTTGCCGTTTTCTTTGTATTTAAGAACTACTGACAATATTTTAAACTTGTCAACGTCTTTTACTGCAAACTCCGAAATATATCCTTCAGCTTTTAGTACTTTTGCTAATTCTACTTTTAATTTAGAAGAAGGCATTTCTACTGAAGCATGATCAGCCATTCCGGCATTTCTTATTCTTGTAAGCATATCTGCTATTGGATCTGTGTTCATTCTTATCTATTCCTCTTTGTTTTATTTGTTTTTGTCACTGAGATAAGGCGTTCTATGCCTGCATGACAATCTAAAACCTTATTACCAGCTTGATTTTGTAACTCCTGGCAGCAATCCTCTGTGAGCAAATTCTCTTAAATGGATTCTGCAAAGACCGAAATCTCTGTGAAATCCTTTAGGTCTGCCGCATACGCTGCATCTGTTATGTAATTTTACTTTTGGATATTTTCCCGCTGCAACTAAGGCTTCTCTCTTTTTTTCTTTTATTATCATTGCCCTTTTAGCCAAGATATTTTCTCCTTTTATATTAATTTTAATTTGTTTTTTTAGTTGTTATTTATCTTTTTCTGAACGGCATTCCAAGCTCTGCAAGCAAAGCTTTTGCTTCTTCATCGGTTTTTGCTGTTGTCACAATAGTAATATCCATGCCTCTTGTAACATCAACATCATCATATTTAATTTCAGGGAAAAGCATTTGTTCTTTTAATCCAAGAGAATAATTGCCTCTTCCGTCAAAACTTTTATCATTAACTCCACGAAAATCTCTAATTCTTGGAAGAGCAATGGAGACTAATTTTTGAAGAAAATCATACATTTTATGCCCTCTCAAGGTAACCATTGTACCTATGGGCATGCCCTGTCTTAATTTGTAGGTTGCGATTGATTTTTTTGCTCTTGTAATAACAGGTTTTTGACCTGATATTTTAGTAAGTTCTTTTACTGCGGCATCAAGCATTTTTACATTCTGTACTGCTTCGCCGACACCCATGTTTATTGTAACTTTTACAAGTTTTGGGATTTCATAAGTATTTTTATAACCAAACTTTTCTTTTAATTTTGGTACTGCATCTTCGTGATACTGATTTTTTAATTTTTTTGCTACTGTCATTTATTTTTTCCTCTTTTGTTTGGTACATTCCGACGCACCTGAATATATTTTATGCGTTTTTTGTCAGATTCTTCGGCTTTCATTGATCACCGAAGATTACAAACGCTATACGTCAAATTGTTCGCTACATTTTTTACATACTCTGGTTTTTTTACCATTTTCGAGTACTTTATAACTTATTCTGGTCGGTTTTTCACATTTTGCACAATAAAGCATTACTTTTGATACATTCAAAGGTGCTTCCATTTTAATTAAACCACCTTGAAAGTTTGCCATTGGATTTGCTTTCATTGCTTTTGTGATCATATTCGCATCTTCAACGATTACTTTATTTTGTTGAGGCAAAGCTTTCTTCACATTTGACACTTTACCTTTGTCTTTGCCGGCAATTACCATTACTCTGTCACCGGTTTTTATATGAAGTTTTTTTCCTTTTTCTTTCATTGTTTCACGCAGTCCTTGTTTTAATAAATCTGGAATAATTTAAGTTTCGGGGTTGTATTTCACCTAAATAACTTCTGGTGCCAGTGAAATAATTTTCATGTAATTTTTTTCACGCAATTCACGTGCTACCGGCCCAAAAACACGAGTTCCGACTGGATTGCCGTCTTTGTTAATAATAACAGCTGCATTTTCGTCAAATCTAATGCTTGTACCATCAGGTCTTTTTACTGTCGTTTTTGTTCTTACTACCACAGCTTTAACCACATCAGATTTTTTTACCGGCATGTTCGGTGATGCTTGTTTTACTGTAGCAACGATTACACCGCCGATTCCGGCACATTGTTGATTGGAACTGCCAAGAACTCTTATACATAAAAGCTCTTTAGCTCCGGTATTATCAGCTACTTTTAATCTTGTTTCCTGTTGTATCATTTTATTTTGTCCTTACCTTAGGATTATCTCGAAATTATCTGGGTTTTTATTACTTGCAATTTTGAAATTCTATCACAACAACATTTTTACTTAAATAAATTTTTTATTATGTTGCTTTTTTAGTAATTTCAGCTAATTGCCACAATTTTGTTTTACTTATAGGCTTACATTCAACGATTTTGACTTCATCGCCTACATTACAAACAAATTCTGTATTGTGTGCTTTATATTTTTTTGTTGTTGAAATAATTTTTTTGTAAATTGGATGCGGTTTGTACTCAGCAACGTTTACAACAACGGTTTTATCCATTTTTATACTGACAACCAGTCCTGTTTTTTCCTTTTTAGGCATTCTATTTTCCTCAACTTTTGGAATATTTATTTTTTACGGATTAATTAACTTATATTGCTAATTGTAACTGTTTTTGTTTTATAACAGTTTTGATTTGAGCAATCATACGTCTTTTTTTAGAAATTTCTGATGTGTTTTCTAATTTATATGTTGCTTTTTTTATTCTTAGATCGAATAAATCTTTTCTTAGAGAAATAATCTGTTCTTTTAATTCCTCTATGGTGTGATCTTTCATTTCTTGTAATTTCATATTGTCCACCACTATTATTTTTTCAGGTGACCTGATCACCTTTGCTATATACCTGTATTATTGTTTTTCGATGACTCGAACTTTAATTGGGAGTTTTTGCGCAGCAAGTTCCATAGCTTCTCGTGCAACAGCTCTGTCTACACCGCTCATCTCAAATAAGATACGACCGGGTTTTACAACTGCTACCCAGTAGTCAGGTGCGCCTTTTCCTGAACCCATCCTTGTTTCAGCAGGTTTTGCAGTAACAACTTTGTCAGGAAAAATTTTAATCCATACGCGACCGCCTCTTTTAATAGATCTTGTCATAGCTCGTCTTGCAGCTTCAATTTGTCTGCTGTTGATCCAAGCCGGTTCAAGAGCCTGTAGTCCGTATTCTCCGTATTCTAAAGCAACGCCTCTGGTTTCTGTGCCTGTCATTCTACCACGCATATGCTTTCTATATTTAGTTCTTTTCGGCATTAACATTTTAATTTGCTCCTAATGCTTATACTGATTATCGCTTCTAGCGATTTATGGTTTTTTTCCTCTGCGTCTTCCGCCGGCTCTTTGAGTCGGTGCTTCTTGGCCGCCAGCTGTTTTGGACTTAATGTTTTGATCTACAGCTTCACCGGGAAGGATTTCGCCTTTAAATATCCAGGTTTTAACACCTATAAGCCCCATTATGGTATCAGCTTCTGCAAAACCATAATCAACATCTGCTCTTAATGTCTGAAGAGGGATTCTTCCTTCTTTAGCCCATTCGGTTCTTGCAATTTCAGCTCCGCCTAAACGACCTGATACTGCAACTTTTATTCCCTGAATTCCTGAACGCATAGCTCTTTGAATAGCTTGCTTCATTGCTCTTCTGAATACAACCCTTTTTTCGAGTTGTTGAGCGATAAATTCTGCTACCAACTGCGCATCAGCGTCAACTCTTGCAACTTCAAGAACGTTGATTTGAACACGTTTTTTAACAAATTTGTTCAATTCATTTCTTAAATCATCAATACCTTGACCGCCTCTGCCGACTATAATTCCCGGTTTTGCAGAAATTATATTAACATTAACAGTTGTTGCTTTTCTATCTATTACTATTCTGCTAATGCTTGCAGAATATAATTTTTTCTTTATGTATTTACGAATTTTATTATCTTCGTCTAATAATTCAGCATAATTATTTTTGGATGCGTACCAATTGCTTAACCAAGGTTTTATTACGCCTATTCTGAATCCTGTTGGATGTACTTTCTGACCCAAGGGTTAGCCTCCTTTTTATATAAGTACTTGTTTTTTAAAATTACAAGTTGAGAGAATTTAAATGATTATTTTTTTTCTTCAACTACTTTTACTTGTACGGTTAAGTGAGAGGTGCGTTTTAATATTTTGTAGATTCTTCCTTGAGCTCTTGGTTTTGCTCTTTTATAGGTAGGACCTTCATCAGCATAGATTTCAGATACAACTAAATTATCAGAAACCACACCCCACTTTTCAGATGCGTTTGCAACAGCATTGACAAGATTTTTCTCAACAACTTTTGCTGCAAAATACGGCATAAATTTAAGGATATTTAATGCATCCGGAACTTTTTTGCCGCGCACTTCGTTTATTACCCTGCGCAATTTTCTGGCAGGCATTCTAATATAACTTTCTTTTGATTTTACTTCCATTGTTTATGTCCTCTTTGCGGTTTTAGCGGAACCGGCATGTCCGCGATAAAACCTTGTTGGGGCAAATTCACCAAGTCTATGTCCTATCATTTGTTCTGTTATATAAATAGGAACATGTGTTTTACCGTTATGTACAGCTATTGTATGATTTAACATTTCCGGAATAATCATTGACGGTCTTGACCAGGTTTTAACGACTTTTTTGTCACCTGCAGAATTCATCTTTTCGATTTTTTTCATCAATGACTCTTCTACGAAAGGTCCTTTTTTTAATGAACGAGACATTAATTAAGTTCTCCTTATTTACGTTTTCTGACAATTAATCTATCAGATGCTTTACGTTTTCTTGTTTTATAGCCCAAAGCAGGTTTACCCCAAGGTGTTTTCGGTTGTCCACCTATAGGACATTTACCTTCTCCACCGCCGTGTGGGTGATCACAAGGGTTTTTAACGCTACCTCTGACTGTAGGCTTAATCCCTTTCCATCTGTTTCTTCCAGCTTTACCTATTCTCTGGTTTTTATGGTCTAAATTACCCAAAACACCTATGGTTGCGTAACATTCTTTACGAACCATTCTCATTTCTGAACTTGGAAGTTTTATGGTAACATAATCACCTTCTTTAGCCATAACCTGAGCGCCAACTCCTGCACTTCTTACCATTTGACCGCCTTTTTTGGCTATTAGTTCGATATTATGAACTATAGTACCAAGAGGTATATTTTCTAATGGAAGTGCATTACCTGTTCTGATTTCGCTCTCCGGTCCGCTAAAAAGTGTATCGCCTATTTTAATACCGTTTGGTGAAAGAATATATCTTTTTTCACCATCTGCGTAATCCACCAAAGAAATTCTTACATTTCTGTTTGGATCATACTCGATACTTTTAACTACAGCAGGGATATTGTGTTTGTTTCTTTTAAAATCAATAATCCTATAAGCTTTTCTGCTTCCGCCGCCTTTGTGTTGACAGGTTATTCTACCTGTATTATTTCTTCCGGATCTTTTATTTTTAAATTTCAGTAATGACTTTTCTGGTTTATCGGTTGTTAATTCCGCAAAATCATTAAGCATTACACATCTTTGACCGGGAGTTGTCGGTTTTATTTTACGAATACCCATTTTTATGCTCCTAGTAATTCTTCAATAGGTTCACCCTCAATGGTTACAATTGCTTTTTTACCTGATTGAGTTCTTCCCATTTTCTTGCCGCGTCTTTTTTCTTTGCTTGGCATATAGATTGTTCTTACTTCCTTTACTTTTCTTCCCGGAAAAAGAAGCTCTATAGCTTTTTGAATATCAATTTTTGTTGCATCTCTCAATACTTCAAAAGTATATTTACCTAATGATGTTTGACTGCTTGACTTCTCTGTTACGAGCGGTCTTTTAATCACCTGATATAAGTATTCTTGCTCTTGTCTTAAAGTACTCATTTATTTTGTTAACCTCTCTGTTATATCTTTTATTGCAGATTCAGTTATAACAATATTATCCGCTTCTAAAAGATCTTTCACGTTAAGGTTTGAAGGTAATATCAACTTAACGTTAGGGACATTACTTGACGATAATTTTAAGTGCTGGTTTTCTGCATTATTTACATCTGCAACAATGAGAATTTTTCCACTCAAAGTCATTGAATTCAATATTTTGATAAATTCTTTTGTTTTTGGAGTAGCTATAGCAGAAAAATCTTTTATTACTTTAATGCTTTCTGTTCTTGCAGATAAAGCTGATCTTAATGCCAGTCTTCTTGCTTTTGCAGGCATTGAAAAACTGTAATCGCGAGGTTTTGGTCCAAATATTACACCACCACCAACGAATAAAGGACTTCTTAAACTTCCTGCTCTTGCTCTGCCTGTACCTTTTTGTTTCCAGGGTTTTTTACCGCCGCCACGAACTTCCGCACGTGTTTTTGTGCAAGCATTTCCTGAACGTGCGTTACTTAATTGACGTCTTACCGCAAGGTGCATAATATGAACATTTGGTTCTTCACCAAATACTTTTTCATCTATATCGATGTGCCCTAATTCGCTTCCATCGCTATTATGTATTATTAACTGCTTTGACATTATATTTTTCCTCAAATTTATATTCAGATTTTTGATTGAATTTATTTATTATTTGAATTCCATACCGTTCTCGAAGGTTGAATTTTAACAATTTTTCCTTCGGGACCGGGTACAGATCCTTTTATAAGTAACAAACTTCTTTCTTTGTCGATTTTAGCAACTTTAAGTTTGCTTACTGTTACTTGTTTATTTCCCATTTTACCCGCCATTTTTAAGCCTTTATAGACTCTGCCGGGAGTTGTTCCTGCACCAATAGAACCAGGGAGTCTATGGTTCTTTGAACCATGGCTCATTGGCCCTCTTGAAAAATTATGACGTTTTATTGTTCCCTGAAAACCTTTACCTATTGATTTTCCTGTTACATCAACTTTTTCAACATTTTCCATAACAGATAAATCAATTTCTTGACCTACTTTATAATCAGCAGCATTTTCTACTTTAAATTCTTTTAAATGTCTAAATGTAGGTAATTTATTATTCTCTAAATGCCCTATTTGCGCATTTGTTAATTTTTTCTTTTTGCATTCATAAAAACCAACTTGTATAGCATCATAGCCATCAGTTTTTTTGGTTTTAATCTGAGTTACTGTTAATTTTTCAACTTTTATTACTGTTACAGGAATGACTATACCTTCTTCAGTATAAATTTGAGTCATCCCTAGTTTTTCACCATATAATCCTAGAGTCACTTTATATTTTCCTCTCTTTGTGAGCGCTACGTAACTTTTTTACCAAGCCGTAGATCACATTCAACTACTTAATGTATTCAATTTTATTTAGTTGTATTACAACTTAACTTCAATGTCAACACCGGCAGGTAAATCTAATCTGCTAAGCTCTTCTGTTGTTTGCTTTGTTGGTTCGTGAATATCTATTATTCTTTTGTGTATACGCATTTCGAAATGTTCTCTTGATTTTTTATCAACGTGAGGAGATTTCAAAACACAATATATTCTGCGTTTAGTAGGTAGCGGAATTGGGCCGGCAACCTTTGCGTCAGTGCGTTTTGCTGTTTCAACAATTTTTTCTGCTGAAGCATCAATTAAACGATGGTCATATGCTTTTAAACATACTCTGATTCTTTGTTTTTTTGGTGGCTTTTGCTGCTTAGTTGCCATGATTCAGTATATCTACCTTTCTTTAATTAATTTAATGAATTTGCGAACGCCTTTTCAGGCATTCGCAAATCTTGCTTTAACTTATTGAATGATTTTATCTACAACACCGGCACCAACTGTTCTTCCGCCTTCACGAATAGCGAATCTCATACCTTGCTCGATAGCTACAGGTGCGATTAATTCAATATCCATTACTACGTTGTCGCCAGGCATTACCATTTCTTGTTCAAATTTGATTGAACCGGTAACGTCAGTTGTTCTGATATAAAATTGTGGTCTGTATCCCGGGAAGAATGGGGTGTGTCTTCCGCCTTCTTCTTTTTTCAGTACGTACACGTTAGCTGTGAATTTTGTATGAGGTTTAATTGAACCTGGTTTAGCAAGTACTTGACCTCTTTCAATTTGCTCTTTGTTAACGCCTCTAAGCAAAAGACCAACGTTATCTCCGGCAAGACCTTCATCAAGCATTTTTCTGAACATTTCAACACCGGTAACAACTGTTTTTCTTGTTTCACCGAAACCGATAAGTTCAACTTCTTCGCCAACTTTAACTTTTCCTCTTTCTACTCTTCCGGTAGCAACTGTTCCTCTACCTGTGATTGAGAATACATCTTCAACAGGCATTAAGAATGGTAAGTCGATTTGTCTTTCAGGAGTTGGGATATAGTCATCTACTGCATCCATTAATTCCCATATTTTATCAACCCATTTGTCTTCGCCACGTTTAATTGTAGGATTAGCTTGAACTGCTTCGAGTGCTTTTAAAGCTGAACCGCGAATGAATGGAATATTGTCTCCATCAAATTCGTACATGCTCAAAAGTTCTCTTGATTCTAATTCAACTAAGTCTAAAAGTTCTTCATCATCAACCATGTCAGATTTGTTAAGAAATATTACTAATTTAGGTACGCCAACCTGACGAGCTAAAAGAATATGTTCTCTTGTTTGAGGCATAGGTCCGTCAGCAGCAGATATAACGAGGATACCGCCATCCATCTGAGCAGCACCGGTGATCATGTTTTTAACATAATCTGCGTGTCCAGGGCAATCAACGTGAGCATAGTGTCTTGAAGTTGTTTCATACTCAACGTGTGCTGTTGAAATCGTAATTCCTCTTGCTTTTTCTTCAGGAGCTGCATCAATTTCATCGAATTTTTTAGCAGTTGCTTGTCCTACAGCAGCTAAACTTGCAGTTATAGCAGCTGTTAATGTTGTTTTACCGTGGTCAACGTGTCCTATTGTACCGACGTTAACGTGTGGTTTAGTTCTTGCAAATTTTTCGCGAGCCATTTTAAACTCTCCTTTTTAAATTAACAATCGTTTGATACCGTCTATATTTCGTATCACATTACTTTGTGGGGTTATTATTCAGCCCATGACGAGATTTGAACTCGTGACCTTTCCCTTACCAAGGGAATGCGCTACCCCTGCGCTACATGGGCATGCGGGCCGGAGTGAAGAAAACCTAAACGGAAATAATGAGTTTTCGTTGTTGGTTTTTGGAACTCGTTCCCTTGCATTGGGGGATTTTGTATTTCCCCGTCCGGCAAGAAAAAAATATTGGGCAGGGCTGGATTCGAACCAGCGTAGGCGCAAGCCAGTGGATTTACAGTCCACCCCCATTAGCCACTCGGGCACCTACCCATTTTAGTGAAATCAGCCGGTGATGGGATTCGAACCTACAACCTACGGTTTACAAAACCGTTGCTCTGCCGTTGAGCTACACCGGCACTTTACCTATAAGTTATTATCATATTTGCTAAAGAACTACTGTCAATAGAAAACAGATACTTTCTCATATTAAGTGACACTATCTAAAAAACCATGAACATGATTTTCTATCAAGTATTTTTATTTTATTAGCAATTTTTCAACTTGAGATGTTTTATAAATTTATGTTCAACAAATTGAGATAAGTTATGCATATCAAGCTTCTTAAAATTAATTCAAATATTTTAAATTCTAACAGTGAAAACAGCGCTAAACAAACTAACATTGCCAAAAATGAAATGTTTGACAATAATCTTATTCCTTTGGCAAAAATCCCTACTGACTCAATAAAAGCCAGGTTTTTGTCATTTGGTTCTAACAAAGAGCTTAATAATAATTTAAAGCTTGCCCAAGAAGTCTATAGTTACGTTAAAAACTTGAATTTATTTTCTACAACTAAAAAAATTGACGAGGACTCGTTTAATCAATCAAGATTTGCTGATGACTACTCGCTGCACGATTTCAATCATAAATTAATGAGCGATAGGATATATTTAGACAAGCAGAGAAAAGGAAAAAGCATTGACGATTTTGTAAAAATTACCTGTGAATACGCTCCGATAATGCATATGGGAAATTGTACTGAAAACGCTATATTGACCGCAAATTATCTGGCTGAAAATAAAAAAATTACAAATTTTGCCTTAATTGCAGCCTTTTCTGAAATTGAAGACACTAAAGGTTTTTATGACTCACCTTTAGATTATTATGATAAAAAAATTAAAAACAATTCATGCTCTTCAGATCACGTATTTGTTGTTGTAGGGCTGGATAAAAATGCAAATTTAAGCAACCCTTTAACATGGGGAAAAAAAGCTGTACTAATTGACTCATGGGGAGATATTGTCCAGCCTGTTTTCAAGGATGACAAGCTAAATTTGCAATGGCTTGAAGAAATGAAGGAAAGAATGCGAACAAAAAATGATTTAACTTTTACGAATTATGCCCCTTTTATTGATAGTACTCCTGATAAAAAATCAGTATATAAATGGAATAATCAATAAAACAAAAAAATATTTTACAAAATTTATGATTAATCAAATAAATGACAATATACTTGACGTTCATTTTCTTTTACAGTCAAAGCAGGGTCCATTGCCTCACAAACAGGCATTCTGCGAGGACATCTCGGGTGAAAAACGCATCCTGAAATATCCTCAGTAATTGCTGGCGGCTGTCCGTGTATTACGTTTAGGACTTCTTTATCAATAGACGGTAACGAGTCCAAAAGTCCTTGTGTGTATGGGTGCAAAGGATTTTTGAAAATATCGGATACTTGAGCATATTCAACTATTCTTCCTGCATACATTACAGCGACATGGTTGCAAAATTCCGCTATAACTCCAAGGTCATGCGTGATAAATATTAACGAAGTTCCTCTTTCCGCCTGAATTTGTTTAATAAGATCAAGAATTTGCGCCTGAACCGTGACATCAAGGGCAGTTGTAGGCTCATCAGCTATAATAAGTTCGGGATTACAACATAAAGACATGGCAATAATGGCTCTTTGTCTCATGCCTCCAGAAAACTGGTGAGGGTAATCATTTAACCTGTTTTCAGGTTCAGGAATTTTTACGCTTTTTAGAGTTTCTATGGCTATTTCTTTTGCTTTTTTCCTTGAAACTTTCCTGTGATATTCTATTGTTTCAATAATCTGCTCTCCGATTGTATAAAGAGGATTTAAGGCTGTCAGGGGATCTTGCGGAATTAATGAAATCTTGCTTCCTCTTATCTTTTGCATTTCATTTGCAGAAAGTTTCAAAAGGTTTATTTCATTTAACAGATTTGATTTCGCTTCGAAGTATAATATTTCTCCTGATTCTATGACCGCATTTGAGGGCAATAATTTCATTATAGACATGGCTGTTACAGATTTTCCGCAACCCGATTCGCCTACTATTCCGAGTACTTTACCTTTTTCAAGAGCAAAGCTCACTCCATGAACCGCTCTTGCCAGTTCATCTTCCATTTGAAAACTTATATTAAGGTTTTTTATTTCAAGTATTTTTTCTTTGTTCATAACAATATTTATTATAACTAATTTTATCGTCTTTGAAAAATCAAATAAAAAATGTTTATCTTATAATTACTAATAAGAAGAGGAAAAAGGAGATTTGGCAATGATTCAAAGATATTCACGACAGGAAATGACAAATATCTGGGAACCCGAAAATAAATATAAATGCTGGCTTGATGTAGAACTGGCTGTTTGTAGAGCGCACAATAAACTGGGAAATATTCCTGATGGAGCATTAAAAGAAATTGAAACCAAATCAGGCTTTGATATAAAGAGAATTGATGAAGTTGAACAGGAAGTAAAACACGATGTTATAGCTTTTTTGACAAGTGTAAATGAAAAAGTCGGAGAATCCTCAAGATATATACACATGGGAATGACAAGTTCCGATGTTTTGGATACGGCTCTTGCTCTTCAGATTAAACAGGCTAATAAAATCATTGAGGACAACATTAAAGCTGTTATCGACTCAATAAAAATAAAAGCAAAAGAACATAAAGAAACAGTTTGCATCGGGCGTTCTCACGGAATTCACGCCGAGCCAACGACTTTTGGTCATAAAATGTGCCTCTGGCTCGATATAATGCAGAGAAACCTAAAAAGATTTCAAAGAACATCGGAAGAAATTAATGTCGGAATGATTAGCGGACCTGTTGGAAATTACAGCAATATCGACCCAAAAATCGAAGAGATTGCCTGCAAAGAACTTGGTCTTAATCCTGCAAAGGTTTCTACGCAGGTAATTCAAAGAGATTTACACGCTTATTATATGCAGACACTTGCGCTAATATCTACTACAATTGAACAATTTTGTGTAGAAATAAGACATCTTCAAAGAACGGAAGTACTTGAAGTTGAAGAAGGATTTTCTAAAGGACAAAAGGGCTCTTCAGCCATGCCGCATAAAAAAAATCCTATAGGTTCTGAAAATTTAACGGGTCTTGCAAGAATCATAAGAGCAAATTCTATTGCGGCACTTGAGAATATTCCTCTTTGGCATGAAAGAGATATAAGCCACAGTTCTGTCGAGCGAATAATTTTCCCTGATACGACTATTCTGGTTGATTATATGCTTAACAGATTCAAAAATATTGTTGATAATTTGCAGGTTTATCCTGAGAACATGAAAAAGAATACAGCGCTTTACGGCGGAGTAATTTATTCCCAACGAGTAATGCTTGCCCTTTGCGACAAAGGAATGTTGAGAGAAGACGCTTACAGGCTTGTTCAATCCAATGCCCATCAGGCATGGAACAACCCTGTCGGTGACTTCAAAGGAAATTTGCTTAAAGATTTACGGATTACCGAAAAACTTTCGGTTAGAGAAATAGAATCCTGCTTTGACACTGATTTTTACTTAAGAAATATTAACAAAATATACGAGAGACTTGGAATTTAAATACTTTTACAAATAACATTAAGAAACATTAAGCAGTCTTTTTTAAGCATAGCGAAAGTTTTACCCTGATTTCTTTTTAAAAAGAAAATTTATTTAAAATCGGGTATCACTTTTTTTCTTCACATGTTTTATATAAATAGAAGTTTTGAAACTATGTAAAAAAATCATAAGAAAGAGGACAATATGACGGCGATACAAGCACTTAAAAGTTTAGAAGTTGGACTTCCTTCATCAGGACCGGTAAGAGGACAAGCTGTTAACGCAATTAGGGCTATTAACACAAAAGGTTTAGTATTAAATGTCGATGGGACAACAAATACCGGTAACGTTATTTTTGAAGTTCTAACAAAAAAAGGTGCTACCGCATCAATAAAAGATGAAAAGGGTATGCTTAAAGGATTAATTAATTTTGGTAAAGATCCTGTTAAAGCTCTTATAGAGTTGCTTAAGAAAATGAGCGGTTCTACGATAGTTATTGAAGATGCCCACCAACAAGAAATTAAAGTGCCTGTATTTAAAACAGATCTACTTGCATAAAACAAAAAATCTGAATTAATTTTTAAAGAGCAGACCTTAAATCAGTCTGCTCTTTAGTATAATAAATTACCCCATGTAATGACTTTCCGAACAGTTGCTTTTTAGTGTATATTTTTGTTGTGATTAAAATTGAAAGATTGGGGATTATATAAGATGTACAAAATTTTTATCAGACTGCTTGTATGCTTAGTTTTCTGCATAAGCACAGCAAGTTTTGCGCAGGACAGCCCTCCATGTGTTTTTCACCTCAAAACAGGACACACTGTTGTAATTAAGGAAATCCACACCAATCCTATCGTTACAGTTGACACATGGGTAAACACAGGTTCGCTCAACGAAAATAATAAAAATAACGGGGTTTCGCATTTTTTAGAACATCTTATATTCAAAGGAACAAAAAAACATAAACAGGGCGAAATTGACAAAATTCTTGAGTCAAAAGGCGGGAAATTTAATGCAGCGACTAGCAAGGATTTTACCCATTTTTATATAACAATACCCTCAAAAGACGTTGCGACAGCAATAAAACTTAATGCTGATATGCTGCTTAATGCAACTTTTCCGGAAGCTGAACTTAATAAAGAAAGAAAAGTGGTTCAGGAAGAAATAAGAAGATCAGAAGACAACCCCGACTCCATATTGTTCGATAATTTAATAAGTCTGATTTTTAAAACACATCCTTATAGATATGAAACTCTCGGACCGGCATCAAATATAGAAAATATTCCGAGAAAAAACATTTTGGAATATTACCACAATTATTATGTGCCTTCAAATATGACCACTATTATTGTCGGAGATGTTGATCCTCAAAAAATTCTTTGTATGCTTGAAGAAAACTATAAAGCAGAAGTTTCTAACAAAGTTGTACTTCCTAAATTTCCAAGAGAAGCCACATTGTTAAAACCACAAACAAAGACAGCTAAAGAAAAAATTAATTTTGGATACATTTGTATGGGATTCAAGGGAGTCCCTATAAATGACATAAAAGAAAGCTATGCTCTTGATCTTGCGGCTTCAATACTCGGAGGCGGCAAAAGTTCAAGGCTTTATCAGGATTTAAAAGAAAAACAAAACATTGTTTCTTCAGTAGATTCAGGGCATTACAGCTTGAGAGATGACAGTATTTTCTTTGTATCAGCAGACTTTGATCCTTCAAAATACCAAAAAGTAAAAACATCTATTGAAAATGAATTAAAAAAACTTAGAGAAACAAAAGTTACGGACGAAGAACTAAACAGAGCAAAAACTCAGGAAGAAAGAGCTTTTGTTTATGAAAATGAATCAGTAGAAGAAATAGCAAACTCTTTGGGCTATGTTATGACTATAGAAGGAAACATTGACTCTTATACAAATCATTTAAAATATGTAAACGCTGTAACAGCAGAGGAGATTCAGAAAACAGCACAAAAATATATTAAACCTTCCGGCATGGCTTTGTCTGTGCTTCTTCCTTCAAACAGTAAGAATTCAAAGCAAGCAAAGCCGGAAAACTCATCGGTGATTCCTGTTTCCCAAATAAAAGTAAATTCTGTTTCCCCACCTCAGGAAACCTGCAAAAACACCACAAAAACCGTTTTAAATAACGGAATGACTTTGATAACAAACCCTGTTACTTCAAATGACATTATTTCACTAAGTGTTTTTGTAAAAGGAGGAAAACTCCTGGATTCTCCAGCTGGGATAACGAATCTTCTTGTAAAAACTATATTACAGGGAACAAAAAACCGAAGCGCCTATGAAATTACAAAAGCAGTAGAAGACATGGGAGTAGTTATTTCTCCGATGCTTGATTCGGATTGCTTCGAAATTCAGCTGAAATCGACCAGAGCAGATTTTGATAAAGCCTTTGAAATACTGGCTGATGTGATAAATAATCCTGCTTTTTCCCCTGAATATGTAGAAAAAGGGAAGAAAGACATTCTTCAGGACATTACAAAATCCAGAGATCGACCCATGTCCAAGATGTCTGAAGGCTTTAGCCGTGCTATGTATCAAAACCAGCCTTACGGAAACATAGGCGAAATCCTCGAAAAAAGTGTTCCTTCTTTAACCAGAGAAGAACTTATAGATTTTCACAAAAAAATATTTATTCCGCAAAATATGGTTGTATCTGTTTCAGGAAACATAAATCAAGATAAAATAACGCAAAAATTCACTACAGCTTTTCCTTGCTCAAACACTGAAAAGCTGACTCTCAAACCTTCTGCGGAAGTCAAGAAATTTCCTGCCGATAAAATTGTATGCCAAAAAGATGAAACCTCAGCGGCATGGATGTTAATAGGTTGGCCTGTCGAAGGAATCAGAAATGAAAAAGAATACGCCTCTCTTCAAGTCATTGATTCCATGCTTGGCGGCGGATTAAGTTCAAGACTTTTTAAAACATTCCGTGAAAAACAGGGTTTGTGCTACAGCGTTGGAAGCTCTTATTCTCCAAAAAAAGATGGGTCGGTGTTTGCAATGTACATTGGCACGGAGCCGAAAAATATTGATCTGGTAAAAAGCAAGTTTTTACAGGAAATAACAAGATTAAAAACAGAAACAGTAAGTCAGGACGAGCTTAATGATGCCAAACAAAAACTTATAGGCGATTTTTTGCTTTCACAGGAAACCAATCAGGAGAAGGCTCATTATCTGGGGTGGTTTGAAATCATTGACAAAGGTTTCAGGTTTACTTATGATTTTCCTGATCTGATAAATACAGTAACTTCCGAAGATGTAATGAGTACGGCAAATAAATATTTAAGTTCACCTTACGTACTTTCAGTAGTTGCACCGGAGGCAAGTATGAAAAATTTATGTAAGGAAAAATAATTTTGAAAATAAGCGTTAAAGTACCTGCAACAACGGCCAATCTCGGTCCCGGCTTTGACTGTTTTGGCATGGCCCTTACTCTTTATAATAAAATTACACTGGAAGAGCTTGTTTATCCTGATAAAGGTCTGGAAATTAATATGATTTCAGGCGAACAGGAAAATGAAAACACACTCTTTACTATTCCTACAGATAGAACCAACATCGTTTATAAAGCCGTAGAGCTTTTATACAACTATGTTGGTCAGACACCGCCTGCTTTAAGAATAAATATTCAGACAGATATTCCTGTTGCAAAAGGGCTGGGGAGCAGTGCTTCCGTAATTGTCGGAGGAATCCTTGCTGCTAACAAGCTTCTTGGAAATCCTGCTGATGAAGCCGCGCTTTTATCTATAGCAAACGACCTTGAGGGACATCCTGACAACATTACTCCTGCTATGCTGGGAGGTTTTTGCCTATCATCTGCGGAAGAAGACGGAAGTATTCTTTATAAAAAAATAGAGTGGCCGGATGACTGGAAAATAGCCGCCTGTATGCCGGATTATGAACTCGCCACACAAATTTCCAGATCTGTTCTTCCTGAAAAAGTCAATATGGAAGATGCTATTTTTAACCTTAAAAGAAGCGCCATGTTCGTAGATGCACTGCATACACAGGATTCGGAATTAATGCGTTTTGCACTCAGAGATAAACTTCATCACCCGTACAGAAGCAGGTTAATTCCGGGATTTATGGAAATAAAACAAGACATTGCAGAAATGCCCGATGTTATAGGAACTGTAATAAGCGGAGCAGGTCCAAGCATAATAGTTATCTATGAAAATAATAATTTTGATGAAATAAACAAAAGAATTAACAGTGTTTGGGAGGATCTCGGCGTCAAAGTTACTGTCAAAAAGCTGAATATAGACACTAAAGGAGCTATTATTCTTTCCTGACAGATAATTTTGATAAGATGGCAATGTTTTATATATTTGAGGTAAAATATTGTCAGTTAACAATAAATAAGGAGGTATTTAATATGGAATTCCTTCGTAATAATAAACAAACTATTATATTAGTAATAACTATTACGTTTATACTCTGGACAGTTGCAGGAATGGTTCTTCCTTTATTCATGTAAGGGTTTCAACAAAAATCTAAATCATTCCCTTAAGGCTTATAAAGCATGCGCTAACCGAAAAAACGGCATGGCTAAAAGTCTGATTGGAAAATTTAACTCATCCATGCAAATGGTCGGGTACGGGCGATAAAAATCAAATGGAATTTATTGAAGAGTGGATAATAGATTCAAAAAAACATTAATTTTCTTTTTATCTATAAATATACTAATAACAGGTATATTTTTCTTTTCTTTGCCCGCAAATGCATGGTACGAAAAGGAAAAAGCCAAAATTATAAGCAAAATTTTTGAATTAAAAAGAAAAGAAAAAGTAGAAATAAAAAATCTCACTAAAAAACAAAGAAATCTTGAAGAAACACAAAATAATATAGTAGATTGCAAAAATAAACTGGAAACATCAAGATCAAACCTAAAACATCTCCAGCATAAATTAAACAAACTTTCTGAGGATCAGGAAGAAGTTGCTGATTCCGCAGGAAAGAGAATTCGGGAGCTTTATAAAGGTGAAAGGATCAACCTTCTTCATCTTATTTTTGCCTCAAGCGATATGGGAACGTTTCTTGACAGGGTTTATTACCAAAAAATACTTGCTAAAAAAGACAAAAGTATTCTTACTAACTTAAGAACCCGTGCAAGAGAAATAGATCAGTCAAGAATGTCTATTGAATATGAAAAAAACAACATAGCTTCTGACTTGAGCGTGATGAATCAAAAAAAACAGGAGATTAATTCTTCAATAAAATCAAGCCAATATCTCATTAATAAGCTGAGAACAGATAGAGCTACCTACGAAAAAGCACAACAGGAGCTCGAATATCTTTCAAACAGGCTGGAAAATCAAATTAGACGCAGCAAAATAACAAAAATGGTCGCTAACAGCAAATTCATAAAACCTATATCAGGAGCAATTACTTCTCCTTTCGGGTGGAGAAGACATCCTATTTTTGGAAGCATGAGATTTCATACGGGAGTCGATATATCAAATTCTTACGGTACACCGATTAAGGCTTCTAATGGTGGTAAAGTTATTTATTCAGGGTGGTATGGCGGATATGGCAAAGTTGTAATTGTTGACCACGGCAATATGGACTGCGGTTCTCATAAAGGACAGCGATTTTCAACGCTTTATGCTCATATGTCCTCAACTGCTATCGGTAATGGAAGCAGCGTAAAAAAAGGACAAATTATAGGTTATGAAGGAATGACCGGTTACAGTACAGGACCTCATGTCCACTTTGAAGTGAGGATTAACGGAAAGCCAAATAATCCGCTGGGTTTTGTAAGGATTTAGCTAGATTAAGCCCATCATCAAAGAATCAAAAACCGCCTGAGTATTCACATAATTGACAAGTTCATCCTGTGCATGCTGAATTTTATGAATATTCTCAATAATTTTCGCACTGATAACTGTATTTTCCGCGTTTTCTCTAAGAAATTTGCGCATGTATTCCTGCATTAAAATCAGCAAATCCTCTTCTGTACAGCAATTTTCTTTTGCGACTTCAAGCAGTCTTTCTGAATAAGAAAGAGCTTCAGCACTATTTTTAGGAGGAAAAACCATAAAAAAGTTTTCAAGAATTTTCAAATCTAGAGTTTCCCGATTTTGAGAAAGCACAGGAATAACCTGAGTACGGGAAACAATGGTTTCAATCATATCTTCCTTATCTTTTGTGAGGAAAAAGAATGTTATGTTTCCTGAAGGCTCTTCTATAGTTTTTAATAAAGCGTTTGCCGGCGCAGAATCAAACACTTTTGTCGTTAAAGGTTTTGGAATCCAGCTATCTCTTGTTGCGTCACTCATATCCAAAGAAGGCGGTGTCAGCTGGTCTTTATAATTTTGCCACAGAGCCGTTGCTTTGCTTTCCTGCTCTTTTCCTTCTTCCGCATCGGTAAAAATTATCACCCTGTGATACTGGGAAGCATTTGACAGCGCATGTTTTAAATATCTTGATTGAGCTATAGTTATTTCTGTTTTGGGCTTTCCTCCTTCATTTCCATAACAATAATCAATCGGAGAAATTGTTATCACTGCCGGATGTCTGTTTTGCTTAATCCAGTTGCAGTTTGTACAAGTGCAATCATCCGTTTTGTTTTGACAATTAAGAATTTTTGCAATCTGCATGGCTAAATTATATTGAGCCATTGAATCACTGCCTGTAAACATATAAGCATGACTAAGCTTTCCGTTATCTAAATTCAAAGCGGCTTCAAAAAATTTTGTGGCAAATGGCTGATTTATTTTTATTTTTTCATTAAACATCAAATTATCCTGCTATCAAAAGTTCCATAGCATTTTCTGCTGACAGTTCCCCTGTTTTTATTTTATACTCAGCCTGAACGGCTTTTTCTCTAAATTCTATCAATTTTTCTTCAGAAATATTTTTAAGCTTGATTAAATCCTGCTCAACCACAAATTTAGGTAAATTTACGAATTTTGCAATATCAAAAGCATTATGTTTTTTCGATGAAATTTTAATTTTCAGCCATCTTCTTGTCATAGTTTGCAAAGTGGCAAGAATTCTCAGGGAATGATTTTTTTCAAAAAGTTTATGCAGTTCTTTTATTGCCTGAATTTTTTCTCCCTTAATCCACAAATCCGCCAGCTTGAATATATTTTCACCTGTAGAAATCATTTCTTCAAAGTCTTTTGTTGAAATTTGCACTTTAGGATGAATCGTAGTTTTTATTTTTTCAAGTTCCGTATCGATTTTTCTTAAATCCGTCCCTGAATTAGCAAGAAGAACAGCGGCAGACTCTTTTGAAATTTTCAATGATTTAGTGCCTGCTTGCTTTATAATCCAGTCAACAAGCTTGTAATCCTCATAAAACTTATATGCCGGAAATTCCTCAACTTTCCCGATTTTTTGGAGAGTTTTGGTAAGTTTTAAAGTGCCGTCAATTTTTTTGCCGCTTTCTCGAGGGATAGGACACACAAAAAGCAGATGAACCCTGTCATTTAAATTTTCAATAACTTCAAAAAGCTTTTGCATCAAACTGTCAGAAGAACTGAGTTTTTTATTGCCAAGCGGGAGAGCATCATCCTGATTTGTACTTTTTCTATTTGCTCTTAAAAAAAGATTTGCTGCACTAACTTCCACAAGCAAATTCCCGAACATCATCGGCAAAGTTTGCAATGTCTCAATCAGCTCAAGAATTTCCGGCTCGTTGAGTTTTTTATGGTTTATTGAAGCCCAATTTTCGTCAAGAACCTTTTTCCTAAGCTCTTTTACCGCATTTTCAAGATTAAATTCTTCTTCGCCCCAATAAAGATATGCAGGCATTTCTTTCCCTTTTATATTTTTCCACTACATTATTATACGAAAAATATTTTAACTTATTCATTTTTACTCTGAAATTTATAAAAAAATAGATAATTCCTTGCTGGTAAAAAATTTTTGACAATAGTATATTTAAGCTTGTTTAAGAAATTTTAAATAATGAGTTAAAGCAAAGATAGGTGAAAATCATGCGTGAAAATAATCACGGAAAAAATACAAAATGTGTTCATGTCGGAACTGTTCACGATAAATTAACAAATGGAGCAAATACTCCCGTTTATACCTCAACCTCAAACGGTTTTGACAATGATTCAGGGGGATTATATTATCCCAGATACCTAAATATGCCTAATCACAAAGCAGTAGCTGAAAAAATCTGCGAATTAGAAGAAGGCGGACAAGAAGCCGTTGTTGTAAGTTCCGGAATGGCAGCAATTTCTTCTGCGATGCTGGCACTTTTAAAGACAGGCGATCATGTACTTTTTTCTGAAGACTTGTATGGCGGGACTGATTATTTTATTAAGGAAGAACTCGAAAAATTTGGAATAGACTACACTCTTGCTTCTACAGATGATCTTGAAAATTTTGAAAATAGAATCAAAGACAATACAAAAATTATCTACTTTGAAACACCTTCGAATCCTCTTTTGAAAATAGTTGATATAGAAGAAATTGTTCTAATCGCAAAAAAATACGACATTATAACAATCATAGATAACACTTTTGCTTCTCCGATAAACCAGAACCCGCTTAAATTCGGGGTGGACGTTGTTGTACACAGTGCCAGTAAATATTTGAACGGACATAGCGACTTAATTTGCGGAGTAATAGTTACTTCAGAAAAGATTATGAAAAGAATCCGCCCTTATGTAATAAATACAGGCGGTACTTTGAATGCACAGGATTTATACCTTCTTGAAAGAAGTATAAAAACCCTGAATTTAAGAATGCAAAAACATAACGAAAATGCCCAGAAATTGTCTGCATATCTTGAAAAACACCCGCTTGTAAAAAAAGTTTATTACCCCGGACTCAAGTCCCATGCCGGACACGAAATAGCAAAAGCACAAATGTCAGGTTTTGGAGGTGTTTTATCAGTAGAAACATCTTTAAACAAAGAAAAAACAAGAGAATTTCTCTCAAAGCTTAAATTGTTTCAGGAAGCAGGAAGCCTTGCCGGAGTAGAATCGCTTATTTCTTTACCCTGCGAAACTTCTCATGCAAAAATGTCTCTTGAAACAAGATGCAATATAGGCATTACGGATAGCTTAATGAGAATTTCTTTGGGCATAGAAGATATTGAAGACTTAATAGCAGATATAGAACAAGCTTTTGAAAAAATTTAAGTTCTAAAATAGCAGAAAGTCTTACTACAAATTAATTTGTTTTCTACTAAAAGATTATTTTAAATATTAATAATTCTGCGAATCTAATTTTTTTTTTATTGAGTTATAAATTACATGTACTTCAAATTTATGAAGTAAATAAAAAAAGGAGATCAAAGAATGAAAAAATATCTAGCGATATTAGGTTTATTACTCGCTGTTTCGCAACCTGTATTTGCTCAGTGTTCTTCATGCAACACATGTCTGCCAAGAGTACAGGCAGTAGCAGTACCTATTGCTGAACCATGTAACACATGCAGCCCTTACATGACAGGCGCCGCAGTTCCTATAGCTCCTGTAGTTATAAGCAATCCTTATAACACTTGCAATACCTGTAATCCTTGCCAAACAGGCGCGGCAGTTCCAATCGTTACTTATGGTGCATATAATCCATGCAACCAATGTTGTCAAGACAGAAAAGGCTTTTGGAAACGTTTCTTAGGATATTAATTTATTGAATATTTAAATATTCTTTTAATCAAAATCAGGGAGAGTAAGCTAATGCTTACTCTCCCGTTGCAATGTCCACTTTTTTTCGGACAGGCGTTTATTTTGAAAATATAAAAACACTTTTTTAAAAATTCATTTAAGCTAATATAATAATTATAAAATTAAATGGACACAAAAAATGAATTCTTTAAAACATCAAATTTTTAACTATCTTACAAAGGTTCAGAAATCTGACCTGTGTCATTATATTGCCAGTTTTGTCAAAAAAGGCTTTGACAAAGACTCTTCCGAACTTGCCGAAAAATTTACGGAAGATCAAAAATATTATCTGGAAATAAATTCCACAAGATTTCCATTTTTAAAAGAATTTATTGATGAGCCGGAATTCTTGAAAGAACTGGAACTTTATATAAAAGAGTGTCAAAAAAAATTCAAATATAAAGAAAAACTAAAACCTCTTTATGAAGAACAAAAGGCTTATATTAAAGTGCAAAGAAAAAAAGTTCAGGAATCTAAAATGTCGAAGGAATTGCCCACAAGAGCGCAAATTTCTTATTACAAAAAATTATGCCAAAAAGTCACAATTAAAAATCCTATTGATATAAATACCGCTTCCAGACTCGATTTAAGAGATGCGATAGATAAAATCCTGAAAAATGAAGAAATTGAAAACAAAAATCTGATTACCGAAAAGCTCAATAAAATTTCTAAAGCCGATATACTATAAAATGTTGAGAAATATTAAGAAGCATTAAAGAAAAAACCGCTTTTTTCGCAATGGTCAAAAGCAACTCATACATTTGTTTTAGAAAAATTACTCAACAAATACAAAAATCATCTAAATGGATAGTAAACAAATTTTTGTATTACTGATAAACTTTTACTATAATTAATACACCTTAAGCTAAATAAAATTTGAATTATTATCTTTTATTTAAAGAGAAAATGATTTGAATTAGGAGAAGAAGTTCAAGCCCTTCAGGCTTTTACATCTCGCTCCGCAGAAGGAGGAAAAACGGTTAAAATCGGAAAGATGTATAAATGAGTATCAGTGAAAATCTGAAAAATATTCAAACTTATACATTAAATGCACGAATAATTGCTGTAACGAAATACATAACCGCGGAAAAGGTAATAGAAGCTTTTAAAGCAGGTATCAGGGACTTTGGGGAAAACAAGGTTCAGGATGCGGAAAAGAAAAGGGCTGAATTACCGGAGGAAGTGGAAAAAAATTCAAACTGGCATTTTTTAGGGCATTTGCAGACTAACAAAGTAAAAAAAGTTGTCGGCATTTTTGATTATATTCATTCCGTTGATTCTTTAAAAATCGCAAAAGCAATATCTGAATGCGCAGCTTCTCAAAATTTAATTCAGAAAGTGTTTATTCAGATAAATATTGCGAAAGAGGAAAGTAAATTCGGTTTTTCACCGGAGGAAGCAGAAGAAAGTTTTTCTGAAATTTCCAAACTTGACTCGATAGACATAGTAGGGTTGATGACAATGGCTCCTTTTACTTCAGACATTGAAGAACAAAAAAAGGCATTCAGGGGGCTAAGAGAGTTAAGGAATCAGCTTCAAAAGAAATTCGGCGTTCAGCTTAACGAACTTTCAATGGGTATGAGCAATGATTACAAAATAGCGGTTAAAGAAGGCGCTACTGTAGTAAGAATAGGACAAGCGTTATTTATTTAGGAATATTGCAGGGAGGAAGTGCAAATTGGCAGGTCTAGTAAATAGAATTAAACACATGGTTGGTTTGTCTCCACAAATGGAAGACAATGAAGATGATCTTTATGATGAATTATACGGATCAGTAGAAGGGGAAGACGAAGTAGAAGTGGAAACTTATCAGGAGAACCCTATTAGAAACAGGAAAAACAATTTGAAAGTTCTTTCACATCCAAGCGCTTCCAGTTATGAAGTAATGGTTATTGAACCAAAGTCTTTTGAAGATTCACTCGAAGTTGTTAACAACTTAAGAACAAGAAAGTCATTAATCTTAAATCTTCATCTTTTAGACGCTGAACAATCTCAAAGAGTTGTTGACTTTATTTCAGGTGCAACGCACGCAATTGACGGTCACCAGCAAAAAGTCGGCGAAGGTGTTTTTGTTTTTACTCCTAACAATATCAATATTGCTGTAGAAACAGAAAAAACCAGAGTTATAAGAGACGCTTTCTGGAGCCAGGCATAAGAATTAAAACTTTTTTAAAAAACATCCTGATTTAAACTTTATGGTTTAGATTAAGGATGTTTTTTTATTGTCATTATCTAAGAACAACTTCAGGCTGTAAAAATTATACGCATAAAAAAACCCTATTTATTCACTCTTCTTGAGGGTGATATATAACAGGGTTATAGATTAATTTTTAATTAATTTATTTAGAAGCTTTTGGTGCTACTATTTTTACAGCAATTGTTTCTGCATTTCCTACAGCTCTAACGCCTTTTGGAAATTCTATTTGCTGAACAGTCAAAGAATCTTCATAATTTTCTAATTTTGAAATATCAACTTTTATTGTTGAAGGGATATCAGAAGGTAAACATTCAACTTCTATAGCTGAAATATTAAATACTAATGTGCCGCCGGCTTTTACAGCAGCAGAATCACCAACTGTTTCAAACGGAACTGTTATTTTTACTTTCTGGTCAGCTTTAATTCTTTGAAATTCAACATTAAGAACTTTATCGTTTACAGGGTCTGTTTGCACTTTTTTCACGATAACTTTGTGTGCTTCTGTTTCTGTTTTCAATTCAAAGATTGCGTTTTTATCTTTTTTGTAAGCAGCTATAAAGTCTTTAACATCAAGCTGAATTGAAATTGAATCCATCGCGCTTCCATAAACTGTAGCAGGAACAAGCCCTTCTGCTCTTATTTGCCTTGGATTTAAGGAAATATCCCTTTTCTTTGCCTCTAATAATGCCATTTTTTTCTCCTTTTTATATCAAATTTTGCATATTTTATTTCGTATCTAAATAAATATACAACAAAAAAAATTAAGTCCATAGAGGGATATAGTTTTAAAATTATTACCTGAAGCTGTCTTTTTAAAATAATTACCAAATATCTTTATCATGAAGGGTTTTACAGATTTCAACCTGCAAAGCTTCTTTTTTAAACTGGTTTTCAAACGTATTAGTTGCTCAGTCATTAAATTAGTGTTGTACTTAAATATTTTTATGATAAATTTTTACTGTAGAGTTATTTAAGCGTGTTTAACCTGCTTTAAATCATAAATTTTGTCACAAAATTGCTTTTTAAAAAGTTAAATGATTAAGGTTAAATACAAGATAAAGGAGAAAAATTTATGCCAGTAGCATCAATGTTAGAACTTTTAGAAGCCGGCGTTCACTTCGGACACCAGACACAACGCTGGAATCCGAAAATGAAAAAATATATTTACGGTGAAAGAAACGGTATCTATATTATAAACCTTCAACAAACAACTGTAATGCTCGATAAAGCTTATGAAGCAGCTAGAGAAATCGCTTCAAAAGGCAAAAACGTTGTTTTTGTAGGAACAAAAAAACAGGCTACCGAAATCATCGAGCAGGAAGCCACCAGATGTAATTCTTTTTATATCAGCAGACGCTGGTTGGGCGGAACTTTAACAAACTTTGAAACAATCAGGACAAGAATCAAAAAACTTAATGAACTTGAAGAACTAAGAGACAGCGGTCACTTTGACAGACTTCCCAAAAAAGAAGTCGCTGTTATGACAAGACAAATCGCAAAACTTAATAAATCTTTAGGCGGTGTCAAAAAAATGAGAGGCATGCCTGATTTATTATTCATTATCGATCAAAAAAGAGAACTTATTGCTATCAAAGAAGCTAATAAACTGAATATCCCGATTATTGGCCTTGTTGATACAAACTGTGACCCTGAAGACATTAATTATGTTATTCCCGGTAATGATGATGCTATAAGAGCAATCAAATTAATCGCAGGAAAAATTGCGGATGCGGTTCTTGAAGGAAAAGCGCTCAGAGAAAGCGCAGGCGTTTCTCAGGAAGACACCGCTGAAAAAATTGAAGAAGTAAAACCTGAAGATGCCGGAGTAACAGAAGAAGATCTTAAATTAAAAGTTGAAGGTCTTGAAGAAGTAATAGAAAAAATAGAAGAAGAAAAATAATTTTCGGAGGAAAAAATGACTAATATAACTGCTGCACAAGTAAAAGAACTTAGAGATAAAACCGGTGCCGGCATTATGGATGCTAAAAGAACACTTACTGAAACAAACGGTGATATAAATAAAGCTGTAGAACTTTTAAGACAAAAAGGTATTGCTTCAGCTGAAAAGAAAATGGGACGTATAGCTGCCGAAGGGTTAGTAGGTTCTTATATTCATAACGGGAAAATTGGCGTAATGGTTGAAATTAACTGCGAAACAGACTTTGTTGCTAAAAACGAAGACTTTCAACAGTTAGTTAAAGATATTTGCCTGCACATTGCAAGCACTGCACCTGAATTCGTTTCCAGAGACGAAATTCCTGCTTCTGTTATCGAAGAAGAAAAAAGAATTGAGTCAGGAAAAGAAGATCTTAAAGGTAAACCTGAAAATATTGTTGAAAAAATCATTCAAGGCAGAGTTGATAAATTAATGGCCGAAAAATGCTTGCTTGAACAACCTTTTGTTAAAGATCCAAACATCAAAATCGAAGATTTAGTTAAAGAAAAAATTGCTAAAATCGGTGAAAAAATCACAATAAGAAGATTCACCAGATACGTTCTTGGCGAAGGTATTCAGAAAAAAGAAGAAAACTTTGCTGAAGAAGTTATGAAGCAATGCGGTAAATAAATTAAAAAAGACGGGTTTGACCCGTCTTTTTTGTAATTTTTTTTAAAATAGGCTATTCATTTCTTAAATAATAATTTAAAATAAATTTAGATGCATTTATTTTAAGGTTATGTGATTTAGTTTTTAGAAATGAGGTATATGCTTATGAGTATCAATTTTATTGATGTTTTAATCAAACCTTTAAAGCCTAAAAATTTATTAATACTAATTTTCAGTTTAGCCTTATTGTTTTTGCCTGCTATTCTGTCAGCGAACTATCTTGGTACGGAAAATTTGATTTTCAAAATAGCACTTGCTGCTGCATTAATTATTTCAAACGGTTATTTATGGTCAATTTTTCAGAACGAGGTTCAAGAAGACAGCAATAACTTTCCTAAATGGAATTTTATAAGTAACTTTTTTATTGGACTTAAAGGGCTGATTTTTTTTATAGCATCTGCTTTTGTCCTTGCTGTAATATTGTTTATTTTATGGCTTATCCTTCAGCGCGTGCCTGATTTTAAAAACGCTGCTTATATAATAGCCGGTATATGTTCGATTTATTGGCTCTTAATGTTTAATGCCGTTGCAATGGGGCTATTTTCAGAAAATTTTAATCCTCTTGAAGCTTTGAATCTCACTACAATAGTGGGTATAACCGGCGGCTGCTGGTTAGATTATTTAAAAGCTGCCGGTTATACAGCGGCTTATGCTTTAATAATAGGAATAATGTATTGGGCGGCTATTTCCATTATTGGTGCGGCTTATAGCTCTTTTATAATCGGATTTTTTATTGTATATGCCATTATTGTCTATTTTTCACTTTATGCAAAAGTTTTCAAACAGATAAGAACCTCATAGTAAAGTCTTTTCTAACCAATTTTGAAAATTACCAGAACACCTGCCAAAAAACTCAAAACCAGCGTTAAAATTTGAATAGTCATATATAAATCTATTTTTTCGTATTTTGAAAAATGCCCGATAATAAATGGTGTAAATAAAAATGGGGAAAATATAAAACCGTACCAAATATATTTGGTATTAAACGAAAATAAATTTAAAGCTAAAATTGATAAAAAATAAAAAATAAGCAGAACAGATAGAAAAATTGAATAATTAGAATTTAAAATTATATTTTCTTTTTTAAAAATTGATTTTCCTGCAATAAAAGCCGCAATTAAACTTAAATTAAAAATCAGGAACGAACTTAAAGAATATAAAATCGGTTTCATTATTTTTATCCTATTTGCTTAACCTGAGAATTATTTAAAGACGCAAGACCATTTAAAAATTCAATTGAATTTTGCACGGCAAGATCCTTATCATTGTCCATTGTGATTAAATGATAACTGTTTTTAAAAATAACATAATCTTTAACTTCGGAAGAAATATTTTTGTAGACATAATCAGCGCTTTTCAAGCTGGTTAAATCATCACGGTTAGAATGAATAACCAAAACAGGCTGCTTTATAAGATTAATAGCTTTTCTTACATGCCGGGACATTTTTAAAAGCTCATAAACACAGGTCATAGGGATATAATTTAATACAACTGTATTTTCTTTCATTAAAGAACTTATTTTCCTGCGAACAATTTCATTTTTAATACCATAAGGATCACTCTCGGGAAATGAATAATAAAATCTCAAAATAGTATGCAGTCCGAGCGGAAATAAAAAACTATACCAGGGAATTGTCCATCCATCGAGAAAAAATGTTGTGGAAATCGCTATAATCCCCGAAACATCCTTATGGCTTTCCGCTACAGCAAGGGCAAGAACAGCCCCCATACAGATACCGCCGAGATAAACTTCCGAATACGATTGTTTTAATTCTTTATATTTTTCTTCAGCAAAATTAAACCAATCCTGCCATTTTATTTTTTTTACATTCTGAATATCTTTGCCATGACCCGGAAGGCAAGGACAAAACACATCAAAACCTGCTTTATGAATGTTTTTTCCATATTGTTTCATCTCAAAAGGACTGCCTGTCATTCCATGCAGAAGCAAAACAGCTTTTTTCCCGTTATTGGGCTGTTTAAATTCAAAACCTGTATCAGAGTTCAATAATTAAACCTCGTAAATAACTGATCTAACAAATCAACAGCCATATTTATTTCGGAATCTTTAATGTACAAAGACGGGGCAATCGTAAGGACATTTTTATAATATCCTCCTACATCGAGAACTAAGCCATATTTTTTACCGTTATATTCAAGATTTCCTTTTAAGCCTTCTTCAACTATACGGTCTGTCAAATCCTTATTTGGTGTATAGCCATCGTTTTCACAAATTTCTAATCTTAAAGCAAGACCAATTCCATCGACATTCCCGATTTTTTTATGTTTTTTCTTTAAATATTCTAATCCCTCAAGAAATTTTTTGCCCTGCGAAGTTACTAAGTTTTCGTGATCTACTTCTTCAAGCATACTCATCACTTCATATCCTGCTCTAGTTCCTAACGGGTTGGAGGAGAAAGTTGAATGTGTTGAGCCGGGCGGAAAAATATCAGGTTTAATCAGCTCTTCTTTTGCCCACAAGCCAGATAACGGATTCATTCCATTTGTTAGGGACTTTCCAAAGACTACAACATCGGGATTTACATTGAAATGCTCTATAGCCCAAAGCTTTCCTGTTCGATAAAAGCCCATCTGCACTTCATCATCTACAAGAAGAATATTATATTGATCAAGTATGTTTTTAAATCTTTCAAAATACCCTTTAGGAGGTATTATATATCCGCCTGTGCCTTGTATTGCTTCTGCAAAAAAGGCTATAAACTCTGTTTCTCCGGTTTTATTATCCCAAAAAGAATTGTATTCTGTTTCAAACATTTTTTCAAATTGATCAAGACAATAAAAATCGCAACTGTCGCAATTTTTGCCGTAAAAACATCTGAAACAATAAGGATAAGGTATAAAATGAGCCCGCTCGGAAAAATGACCAAAACGCCTTCTGTATCTATAACTTGATGTTATTGCAGAAGCGCCTAAAGTTCTTCCGTGATAACCTCCCATAAAAGCGAACATTAAATTCTTTTTAGTTGCATTTCTGACAAGTTTCAAAGCATCTTCAACAGCCTGAGAACCTCCCACATTAAAATGCGTGCGGCCTTTACTGCCAAACCTTTGATAACTCGCCTCACAAATTTTTTGGGACAGTAAAACTTTATAATCATAAAGAAATTGCGGTGCAATTTGAGGCATTTTATCTATTTGGTCGATTAAAGCCGTAGATATTCTTTTGTTGTTATAGCCAAAATTTGATGCGGAATACCACATTTGTATATCAAGAAAAGGAACATCATTTGTATCATAAACAAATGACCCGTCACATTCCTTAAAGACCTTTGGTTGCTCAGAATAATGGACAGTATCTCCATAAGAAGAATATTTGCTGTCAATTTCTCTTATTTCTTTATCCGACAAGCATTTCGTTTTTAACATATTGTTCTTCCCCCAAATTCAAATATAAATACTCACAAATATCTTTAAACGTTTTAAATTTTATATAATTAATGCCGTTTTGGTCGCAATGTTCTGCAAGTGAATCTTTTGCAAACAATATATCGGCTAGATTTGCTGCACAAATATCAGAAGTTCCGTCTCCTATATACAGAACTCTCCTATCTTTTTTTAGTTTTTTTATAATTTCACATTTGCATAAGCCTGAATCTTTTTTGCAATATTGATTAAACAAAGGGAAAACAGGTATTAATTTACCTTTGCTGTAAATTAATTTGTTGGAAAAAACTTTAACAAAACGCTTTATGCCGTATTTTTCCAGAGTCCTGTTTATAAAAAAATCAAACCCGTCACTTACCACATAAAGTTCGATTTTTTTATGATTTAAATTTTCTTGAATTTTTAAAAATTCAAGAAAGTTAATAAAATAGACATCTATTTCGATATCCTCTATAAATTCGTTTAATTGTTTTTCAGAAATATAATCTATACATTCCAATTGTTTTTTCAAACATTCTTTTGAACCAATTTCTCCCTTTTTCCAGGATTCTTCAATATTTATCCAGTTTTTATCTGCAAAAATGCTTAACAAATGATCTACTGTATCATTTATTGTAATTGTCCCGTCAAAATCACAAAATATTACAATATTATTCATTCCCTCAACCTTGATTTCCTGTTTACAAGTCTCAAACCCTATTATTGCAAAACATATATATATTATATTTATTAATTATCTGTTTTATTTTATGTAAAATTAACATATACAAAAAATGTTGTCTATAATACTTAAACTATTTTCAGGATAAAAAAATTTCTTCTGTTTCATAGAAAAATAGCCTGACTTACTTAAGCAAGTCAGGCTATTTTGTTTAAAATTTTGTTTTCTGTTTAATGTTGAAAAACAAATTTACGATTTTTATTTATAACCTTTAAGAAGGTGTCTGCTTATTACCATTCTTTGAACCTGATTGGTTCCTTCATAAATTTGTGTTATTTTTGCGTCTCTCATCATTCTTTCGACAGGGAATTCTTTAGTGAATCCATATCCGCCAAGAACTTGAACAGCATCTGTGGTAACTTCCATAGCTATATCGCCGCCGTAACATTTTGAAAGAGAAGCATACATTGATTTTTCTCTATTATCATTTGAAACTGAAGTAGCTGCTTTATAAACAAGAAGTCTTGCTGCTTCAACCTTCATAGCCATTTTTACGAGCATATTTTGGACAGCTTCAAAGTTTCCGATAGGCTGACCAAATTGAACTCTTTCCTGAGCATATTTGAATGCAAAATCAAGAGATCCCTGAGCAACACCAACGCCTTGAGCTCCAACACCGGGTCTTGAGTGATCAAGAGTACTCATAGCCAGTTTCCATCCGGCTCCTTCAGAACCGAGAAGATTTTCTGCAGGTACTTCCATATCTTCAAAAATAAGTTCGGCAGTTTCAGAACCTCTAATTCCTAGTTTATGCTCTGTTTTTCCAACTTTAAATCCGGGAGAACTGCTGTCGACGATGAAGCAGCTTAAGCTTTTAAGGCCGGGTTCCGGACTTGTTTTTGCAAAAACGGTTACGATTTCTGACAAATTGGCATGGCTTATAAATAATTTTGTTCCGTTAATAATATATTTATCGCCCTTTTTTACAGCACGGGTTTTTATTCCCATAAAATCGCTTCCTGCGCCTGCTTCTGTCAAACCAAAGGCACAAAGTTTTTCGCCTGAAGTGATTTGAGTAATATATTTTCTTTTTTGTTCTTCGTTGCCGCCAAGCATAATTGGTTGGCTTCCAAGTGTATTAACGAGGCATGCAAGTGCTGCAGAAAGGTCAACCCTTGATAATTCTTCTACAAGGATACATTCCATAATAGGATCTGCTCCGCCCCCACCGTATTGTTCCGGATAGGGAAGAGAAACAAGTCCGCATTCTACCATTTCTTTGTATACATCCCAAGGAAACTTTGCTGTTTCGTCAACTTCTGCTGAACGTGGTGCTATTACACTTTCTGCAAATTCACGAACAACCTGTTTAATATCTCTTTGCTCGTCTGTAAGCTGAAATGTGCTTCCCTCAAGTTCTTTTAAAACCGCCTGATTTGTCATTCACTTATCCTCGTGTGTTATATCATTATTTTAGCTTAATTTTAATAAAAAATTCATACGAATATTCAGACACTAATTTATCTCAAAAGCATGCAAAAGTAAATTGTTTTATTATTCTTTGTACAAAAAGTAATAAATTACAAAAGAAAGCCTTTGATTAATTTAGAAAAAAAGGTTATTATCTTCTCTAATCAGACAATAAATGGGTTTTGAGTTTATATGAAAAAAAATTTTTTTTTATTTAGCATACTTATATTAAGTACTATTTTTTCGCAAAGCCTCAGCATGCCTTCTTTAGCTCAGGGAAAGGCTAAAGAAGAAAATACCGTTTATTCATATTGTGTAAAAGATGACCAATCTGATGCTGCAAATGAGTTAAACAATTTTTTAGCAAATTATTTAATTGATCTTAATGCTCACGAAATACAAAAAATAGAAACTTACTACGCTTCAAATTATATAAGCGGTGATTCTCTTAATAAAGAGCAGGTGCTTGATTTAATAAAACAAACATGGGAAAAATACCCTGATTTAAAATATTCAACCACTGTTAAAAACCTGCGACTTGATAATAACAGGGCTAGTGTTGAACTCAGCGAAGATATAACAGCAACCACAAAGGATAAATCCGAAATAACAAAAGATAAAGGCTGTGTAAACGGAACATCTCATAATATTTTATATCTTGAAAAATACGGATGCGGCTGGAAAATCATTACCGACAAAACCCTTTATGAAGAAACAGCTATAAAATACGGCACAGCAAAAAATATAAACATTAATTTTGACGTACCTGAACAAGTATTATCGGGAGAAAACTACACAGCTTTACTAAATGTTGACCTGCCTCCTGAAGTTTTTGCTTTAGGCTCATTAGCTTCGGTGCCTCTTGTTTATCCAATAAAACAGCCTGAAGAAACATTTAGGCAAATACTGCCTGATTTAAAAACACTTGAAAGACTCATTAAATCAAACAAAGATGGTTTCAATGAGATTTCTTCAGCTTCTGTTAGTTTTTGCGAAGCGCAAAGGACTAATTACACAAACCTTGACCTTAAAGTTACGGGCATCGCGGTAATTTTAAAACGTGTAAACGTATTACCAAAAAAATAATTCCTGATGGCTTTGCATCTTAATTCCTCTTTTATGTTAATTTTATATTAGTTCAGAAAATATTTATCAGAAGTAATTTAAATGATTATTCCACCGGAAATAATGATTACAAAGGCTTTGCATCCTGAAGACTTAAAAATTCTGGATAATTTTGAGTGTTCGGAAAAAATCATTTTCAGCCAAAAAACATCTTTTAACAACGAAGTTAAGGTTGTCGAAAATGAATTGAGCAGATTTTTAAAATTTGAAGACAATTATCAGGGCGGAAAAATTAATCACCCTTTATATACAGGCAATATTCCCTACATAAATTATTTTTTGCTTGCTGCTGCGATGAAAAAAGAAATAAAAAATATTCTTGTTCTCGGTCTGGGTACGGGATATTTTGTTAATCAGCTAAAAAGTATTCTGCCTAAAGTCCAAAAGATTGATGTGGTTGAAATTAATCCTGAACTGGTAGAAATTGCAGAAAAATATTTTGATTACAGGCATGAATCAGGAATTAACATAAATATACAGGACGGCAGGGTTTTTGTAAGAACTTCCTGCGAAAAATACGATTTAATTATTCTCGATATTTTTTCAGAATCAGGAATGGCTTATCGCTTCATGACAAAGGAATTTCTGGAAGAGCTTAATAATATACTTTCTCCTGACGGAATTATTGCTTCTAATGTTTTTGGGCTTACAGATATAGACTCCGAAAATAATATTATTTTTAAGTCCTTGCTTAAAACCTATACTTCTGCGTTTAAAGACAACCTGATTTTCCCGACAAACTACGGGAATTACGAATTTTATAAGCTCTTAATCGGCTTAAAACACAATTTATCAGACCTGACAAATATTATTATTTTTTCAGGCAAAGAAGAAATTGATATTAAAACTTCAAAAGTCTTGGAAATTATGGATAAATTAAATATAAATCTTGATAAATATGTGCAGGATTTTTATTTGGGCGATATAAATCTTGAAAATGCAAGAATCTTCTCTGATGAAGATGAAAATAACAGTGTTTTTATTAATCAATTTTTTAAAAAATATATGAATAAATTTAATGAAATATTTGATAACATTTGAGGACAGCCAAAACTTTTTATTCGATAATAAAATAGTGGTGGAGATTTTATGCTCAAATTAAATTAGTTTTCTGATTTATTAAAACGAGAGATTTTGAAGGCTATAAAAATCCCGAGAACAGGAATCCAAGCCATGTTTTGGTGCTAGTACAAACGGGAAATTTAGCTGGAATGATTAAGAATCTTATAAACAGGTATTATGCTTTTTTTGTAGCAATAATAGTATTATTAGCTGATCAAACAATGAAAAACATAATATCTCAAAACATGCTTTTAAATGAACAAATTACTATTTTAAATAATATTTTGAGTGTAACAAAAATTTATAATACGGGCGCAGCGTTTGGAATATTTGAGAACAAAACTTTGTTTCTTGCAATATTTTCAGTATTTGTGATTATTTCAATATCTGTATATTTAGTCAGAACATATAAGTCCCTGAATTTTGTTAATACAATCGCATGGGGTCTTGTTCTCGGAGGAACTATCGGAAATTTTGTTGACAGGCTTAGTTTAGGATATGTTCTCGACTTTATAAGATTTGATTTTGTTAATTTTCCAATTTTTAACATAGCTGATTTATGCATTAATTGCGGCGCTATACTTCTTATAATATATTTGCTCACTACACCAAATAGTAATGAACCCCAAGTAGAGCTGAAAAATTAATACCAAAATGATTCTAAAAAATGACTGAAAATTCAGAAAAAATATCAAAAATAATAAACCTTGAAGTTGATTTAGACGAAGTAAACTCAAGATTAGATATCTTTGTAGCGAATTTAGTTCCTGAACTCACGCGTACAAGAGTGCAACAGCTTATTAAATCAGAAGAAACCGTTCTTGTTAACGGTAAATTTTCTAAAAATTCTTATAAATTAAAATACGGTGATGAAGTTTGCATAAAAATTCCTGAAGCAAAGCCTCTCGAAATGGAAGCAGAAAATATTCCTCTTGATGTCCTTTATGAAGAGGAAAATATGCTGATTATAAATAAACCTGCGGGGATGCTGACTCATCCGACTTCAATAGAAAGAGAGCATACGCTGGTTAATGCGCTTTTATTTCATTGCAAAGGTAATTTATCGGGGATAAACGGAATTATGAGACCGGGCATCCTTCATAGGCTTGATAGAGATACTTCAGGGCTATTAATGATAGCCAAAAATGATTTTGCCCACCAATTTTTGGCAGAACAAATCAGGACAAAAACTGCTGTAAGACAATATTTGGCGATAGTTAATGGCGTTATAGAGCAGGATGAAGGCACTATAGATGCTCCTATCGATAGACATCCGACCCAAAGACATAAAATGGGAGTTGTTGAAGACGGCAAAAAGTCAATAACACATTGGAAAGTTCTCGAAAGATTTGAAAAGTTTACTTTTCTTGAAGCAACGCTGGAAACAGGAAGAACTCACCAGATAAGAGTGCATTTTTCGAATATTAACCACCCTGTTGCCGGTGATCCTCTGTATGGCGGTGATAATTTAAAAATAAAACTAAAAGGACAGGCTCTTCAGGCTTACAGGCTTAAATTTTTTAAACCTGACGATAAAAAACAAATGGTTATTGAGATAGAGCCTGATGAAGACATTAAAAAACTGCTGAAATATTTGAGAAGCTGATTTTTTAAGGTTTTAAAGCTATTTTAATTGCTTTTCCTTCATTATGAAGTCTTATTGCCTCATCAATTTGCGAAATAGGCAGCGTATGAGTAATAAGCTTTTTTACGTCAATATGACCTTCACTAATGAGCCTTAAAGCTTCTCTAATGTGTCTCGGAGTGTGATGGAAGGTGCTTGCTATTTTTATTTCGTCATAATGTATTCTTCGAGTGTCGAGAGTTATTTTGGTTCCTGATTTACACCCGCCAAAAAGATTGACTGTCCCGCCTTTTCTCACTAAATCAATCATTTTTTCCCACAATTCAGGCAGTCCGACTGCTTCAACAGCAAAATCAAGACCTTTTCCTTCAGGAGTGAAATCAAGAAAAGCTTTTTTAGGGTCAGAAACTTCTTTCAGGTTAATAACTTCATCAGCTCCGCCGAATTCCTTTGCAAGACGCAATTTAAGAGGATTTCTTCCTGCGGCGATTACTTTTGCGCCTTTAAGCTTGGCAAGACGTACAAATAAAAGACCTATAGGACCTAAACCGATAATTCCCACAGTTTGTCCCTGTTTAATATTTAATTCCTCAACTCCCAGAACCACATTAGCAAGAGGCTCGGTGAAAGCTGCTTCATCAAAAGTAACATGCTCAGGAATATGCAAAAGGTTTTGCTTTACAATAAGCTCTGGAACACTTATATAATCAGCAAAAGCTCCGTTTAAAAGGTCAAGATTTTCGCAAAGATTATATTCATGAATTCGGCAATAATAGCATTTCCGGCAGGGTGCAGAATTTGCTGCAACCACGCGCTGACCCGGTTCAAAGCCTTTCACATTTTTGCCGACCTTATGAACTGTTCCCGCAAATTCATGGCCGAATCCGGACGGTACTGTTTTTATTAAAACAGGGTGCCCTCTTTCATAAGTCTTTATATCAGTTCCGCAGGTGAGAGCCGTACCGATTTTTATGAGTACTTCTTCGGCTCCGATTTTCGGAACATCTATTTCCTCGTACTTAACCACTCCCGGTTCGTAAAATAAAACTGCCTTCATGTTCATAATTTTTTGGAATTTCTCCGAATCTTTTAAAATAATCTTAATTTCTAATTAATTATAATTGCCTTGTCATATTTATGCTAATTTATACCTGAAATTCAATTAATTTTTATGTACGCTTTTATTATCCTGTTTGACAAAGTATCTTGAATAGCCTGATTTGTTTCATCAAATTTGTATTCAGTAATTAATCTCTCTACTTTAATTATATTATTTTTCAAAAGATTCAGCGAATCTTTAAGGTCAGAAGAAGCAGGCGAATAACTTCCAAATACAGTTAAATCCCTATAATAAATTTCGTTATTGGAAAAACCTTTTTCGAAAGAAGACACGCTTGCAAATACACATATAATTCCGCCGTTTCTTACACATTTTAAAGCAAGAGAAATCGATTTTTCGCTGCCTGAAGCAAGAAAAACTTTGTCCATTGCCTCTTTTTGAAAGTCAGCCCTGCAATACTCCGAGATTTCTTCATCGGAACTATACTTATAAACTTTGTCAAAGCCAAGATCTTCAGCGAGTTTTATTCTTTCATCTATAAGATCGCAGCCTATTACAACAGCACCGAAAGATTTTAAAATTTGTCCCATCAATAAACCTATAGAACCAAGACCTATGACCATGACAATATCGCCTTTTTTAATGTCAGCACGTCTTATTGCCCTTAAACAACATGCCGAAGGTTCTGTAAAAGATGCCTGCATATCAGACAAATTTTCGGGAACTTTTTGAACCGTATCATCAAGATGTTTTTCCGAAACATATATATATTCGCAAAATCCGCCCGGAATTATGTTTGATGATTTAAATTCATGGCACATGGAATAATTCTGATTTTTGCAATAAACGCAGTTATAGCAAGGAACATGATGACCCAAAACAACTCTGTCGCCGATTTTAAAGTCGGTTTTTGTTTTTATTTCTTCTATAATCCCTACAACTTCATGGCCGAGGACTGTGCCTTCTTTTACAGTTCCTTCTTTGAATTTTACAATATCAGACCCGCATAAACCGCATCCGTTAATTTTTATAATCGCACCCTGATTTTCCAATTCCGGTTTTTCTATATTTTTTAATTCTAAATTTTTTTTATCTTTATATAAAAATGCTTTCAATTTTCGAGTTCCTTTTATTTTAAGAGCCAATCTTGTTATGCTAAAACGAGTTTATATTTTTGAAAACTCATTGTTTCCGAAAATAACGCTCCTATTCTACAATACCGCTTTTCTGCCGTTTATTAAAATCCCGAATTTATTTTTGAAGCGGTATAACAAGACAGCTTCTAAAATTTTATCTTAAAAGAACTTTTTGAAACAAAATATACCTTAAGAATTGTAAACATATTTCCAGGATTCCTAAAGGAAAAATAACTTAAAGCCGATAAATATTATGTAAGTAAAAAAGATTAAGGAGTGCAAATGGCTTTGGGGATTAACAATATTAATCAAAATATATTTGCAAAGCCTGCTGAAACTGTTTCCGGGGCAGAACTTTCCAAAGTCGCTCAAGAAATTCTTTCGGCAAAAACTTCTTTATCTTCAATTTCTTCATCAAATTCCTCCTTTAGCGGATTAAATCTAGGCAGAAGCCTTGATGTAAGCCTTTTTGGCTCAACAGCAAGTAATGATACAAATGCAATTAAACTCGCTGCAACAAATAATGCAGGCTATGATCTCCAACTTTCACAAAAAACACTTTCAGCGGTCAACGCATTAAATTCTAAAGCCGCCAGCGATTTAGTGAATAATATTACTCAGTTCAGAAACGGTCTTATTCATATAAACGCAGAACAGCCTGATTTTAGCGGTTTAAAAAATATTTCCGCATTAAATAATCCTACCAAAACCCTTGAAAGCATGAATTTATCCAAAGATAAAAACGGCTCCGGTTCTTTTTACGCTCCAAGAAATACAAAAAATAAAGTTGAAGCAAAAGAAGGATTGAACCTTGTTGCATAATAAAAAGAACTCCTGAAAAGGAGTTTATTTACAGGAGTTTTTAACTGTAATAAAACAATCATTTCTCTCTATTCTATAAAGTTTGTTCTGATTCTTTCCTCTATATTTTCAGGTTTATGCAAACCGTTTTGTTTTCCGAGTTCTATGCATTTTAACAGCCACGCCATATTTCGTCCCAGAGTTCTCATTATTTGCAAACCTTCTAAGTCTTTTTGCACATCTTCAGGTTTGTGTCCATGGACGTTATTCCAATAATGACTTGAAACAACAGGCATATTGTTGATTGTAAAATACTTATTTAAAACATCAAAACTGGCAGTTGTACCTGCACGCCTTGCTGAAACAACTGCACTTGCCGGTTTGTATGCAAAAGCAGAGTTTCCCGCAAAAAATACTCTATCTAACAAAGAAAGGATTCTTCCTGTGGGATGCGCATAATAAACAGGAGTTCCAAATACAAAACCGTCAAAAGTTTTTGCTTTCTCAATAATCTCATTTACAATATCATCATCAAACACGCACTTACCTATAGTATTATTTCTGCAACTTAAGCAGCCGCAGCAATCTCTAAGCGGGTCGTTGCCTATTTGAATGATTTCTGTTCCTATATTTTCTTTTTCTAACGTGGTTGCAACTTCATTCAATGCCGTAAAAGTGCAACCATTTTGGTTAGAGCTTCCGTTTATCAGTAATACTTTCATATTTATCTCCTAAATCACTTTTGAGCATTTTACATTATACAAGTGTATTAATTATAATACCAATTCGCAGTCTTTAGAGTATTTTCTTTTTGCCATGCTGAGCGACTAACAGGAGCGTGAGAATCTATCTTAAAGTCTAAATAGGTTGCCACGTCAGCTCTTCAAGCTTCCTCGCAATGACAGTTTGATTAATTTATTTTGTTCAAGAATAAATATAATCCCCTGTTATTTTAAAAAAGAAAACGCAGAACAGTCTGCTGCTTAAGCCGAGGATATCGACCAGACTAATAATTCTTGAACAAAAAACTCTGAATACATGGCTTACATCGCATTATTATAATATTTAGTCAGTTGAATTATTATCAATAAATTTAAACCATGTTCCAATATGATTTATCTTTAAACTTTACAGTAATAGTTTAAAGATAAATCATATTGGGAGGTAGAATTTTAATTTTATGAAAATATTTTTTAATAAAATAATCTGCATATTATTTTTGTCTTTTGTCTTTTTTTTAATTTTTTGCGATAAAGGTTTTTGTACAGAAAATAATCCTGCGAAAACGCCGCTTACGCAGGGAAGCGTAACTATAGTAAAAAATGACAATTTCTCTGCCCTTAACTATAAAATAATTCCCGGGGACATAATATCCGTATCGGTTTATGATGAACCGAATTTTTTACAACCCGAAATCATTGTAAGACCTGACGGTTATGCAACAATAGACCCTATCGGGGAAATTTTGGTTGAAGGGCTTAATATACAAGATTTAACCAGAATTATAGAAAATAAATTTAAAAATTTTCTTAATGATCCGATAATCTCTGTAAATATAAAAGAATTTAATCCCCCGTCAATTTATATATTCGGTGCGGTACAAAAACCGGGAATGTACCAACAACTGACAAACGGAAGCAAGTATTATGCAGATTCAAAAAATACCACCGTAAGAACTGATTTAACTTTATCTAATATAATAAGCAACGCCGGCGGTATTTCAAACAATGCTGATTTATCAAATATTACCGTAACAAGTTTGAACAAAAAACAAACAATAATAGATTTATGGAAATTTATTAAAGACGGTGATATTTCGCAAAATATTAAACTCAAATCAGGCGATGTAATCTTTGTGCCTAAACTGGAATCTATAGGGATTAATGATGAGAATTTTAAACTTCTTTCAAAAATGTCCCTTTTCCCTGCAACTTTCCCGATTCGCATTATTGGAGAGGTAAAAACAGGCGGAACATTTAATATTTCAGGGGAATCACCTTATCTAAATACTGCTGTTTCAAACGCCAACGGCTACACTTTAGATGCAAAAAAAACGATAGTTGTGGTTTATCGAAAAGCCGATAATGAAAAACTTTCAAAAATATTCGTAGATCCTTTTATGAATGATTTCCTTTTAAGACCGAATGATCTTGTTGAGGTTAGAAAAAGAACATTTATGAAAGTTGTATCCGGTTCAGAATATTTTACAAGAATTATTTCGCCATTCTTAAATACGGCCTATACATATAGTTCCTGGAATTATATTTTAAAGATAAATAGATGAAATTAATAATAGGGAGAATTCAATTCAATGGAATATATGAGTTTTGATAAATTTTATAAATTAATATTAAAGAGATGGAAAATTGTTGTTTATTTTATGCTGGTTTTTTTAGGGCTAGCTGTTTTATACGGTATTTTATTTTACAGTCCGACCTATACTTCAGGAGCTAAAATTTTATTAAAACAAAATAATCCAAATACATATGTTACCCAGCTGAATTCTGACACAGAAGTTTCTTCTTTAGGACAAAACAAAAACCCTGTATTAACTCAAATAGAAGTGCTGAACTCTTTTGATATTGCTCTAAAAGTAGCTAATAAACTATCAAAAGATTCGGATTTTCAAAACTTTCCCGAAAAACAATTTGCAAAAGCTATACAAAACAGCATTAAACTTGTTAATCCGCCTGGTACAGATATCATAGAATTGACTGTTAGTTGGAATAATCCTTTAGATTCTCAAAAAATAACAAAAGCACTATTAGACAGCTATTATGCTTACAATGAAACTCTTTATAAAAAATCTATTTTTAACACTAAAAGATATATAGAGAATCAGCTTAAAGATACTAATCAAAAACTTTCAGCTATACGAGAAGAAATAGAAAATTATCGTAAAAAAAATTCAAGCATAAATATTGATTTAGAATCAGGAAGTTTGATTGACAAACTCGGGAGAACCGAAAATCTTCTTTCTGATATTAATGCAAATATTGCGTCTGCAAATAAAAAAGTACAAGAATTATCGCAAAATTTAAAAGTTGATTTAACAAATGCCGTTGAATCAGTAGCTATCGGGCAAAGCCAATCTTTAGCAACTTTAAATAGAAAATTAATGGAAGATCAACAAAAACTTGCTTCCTTAAAAATAAAATATCCTGTGACTACTCCACAAATAAGAGTCCTGTTATCTGAAATTAATGAAATAAAATCTCAAATAAATAATGAAACAATAACACTTATAGGTAAAAAAACTTTTAATAAAAACAATTCTGTCATTTCTGACTCTGTAAGATCAGAAATGGTCGCAAATTTTGTTAACAATAATATTGAACTCAAATCTCTATTAGCTCAAAAAGAAACTTTACAACAATCTTTAATGACACTTAAAAATAATCAAAATATTATTCCTGAACTGCAAAAAACTCTTCAAGCAATGCAAGAAAAAGAAAAGAGTCTGGCTTCAATAGTAGAAATACTTAATGGCAAGCTGGTTGAAGCAAAAATCAAAGAATCTGCCATAGTCAGCAATATTGATGTGGTAGAAAACCCAATATTGCCGACTTCAGAATCTTTTCCGACCTTATTTCACATCACTGCTCTTTTTATGTTTGCGGGTATTTTTATTGGAATAGGTACAATCCTCGGATTACATTATGTTGAAGATATTTGTGACGGCTCAAATGATCTTGAAGAGATAATTAAGGCTCCCGTATTAGGTATTATTCCCTGGTTGATGGATACAAATTATAATAATTTCCTTACAGATTATAATACTCAATCAGTTGTTGCTATTATTTACCAAAAAATCGCAACGTCCATTAAAATCAAATGTTATAAGAAAAAAAATAATTCTATCGGGATAATTTCTGCCGAACTTGAAAAAAGACGCTCCATAGTAACAGCCGGTTTAGCAAATACCTTTGCTAAAAGTGATGACAGAATAATTTTAATTGATACCGATTTTAGAGACGGCTCTTTAACCAGAGAATTTAATATTGATTTCAGCCAATATCCGGATCTGACAGATCTTGTATTAGAGTTATCCAAATTAGGCGAGGCTGCGGATTATAATGAAATTATACGAAAATTTGTTGTTCAAATTCCTAATCAGAAAAATTTATTCCTGATTCCGAACAATAACAAAGTAAACAATCCTTACGAAATTTTGAATCATGATATTTTTCCTAAATTAATACAAAATTTAAAAGAAAATTTTGACTTTGTTATTGTAGATTCTGCACCAATGCTTGCTGTAGCCGATTCAATCATAACTTCCCAATATCTTGACGGACTGGTTGTTCTTTGCGGAGTCAAAACTTCACGTTCTAATCTTAGAAAAATCAAAAAAATATGTGACGATCACTATGTTGAAATACTTGGAGCCGTTGCCAGAGACACCTTAACAGAACTTGAAGTTCCTGAAAACATGTATATTAAACAATTAAGCGTCAGCACTGATTAATTACAGAAAAATGAGATCTAATGAAGAGGAAGATTAATTTGAATTATCAAAACAAACTTGTTTCTATTGCTATGGCAACATATAACGGAGAAAAATACCTGCGGAAACAGTTAGACTCTATCTATAATCAAACATATAAAAATATTGAATTCATTGTATGTGATGATCGCTCTTCTGATGAAACTGTTAAAATCCTTCAGGAATATAAAAATAAATATGGCTTGAAGTTTTTTATTAATGAACAAAATTTAGGATTTGTTAAAAACTTCGAAAAAGCGGCTTCTCTTTGTACAGGAGAATATATAGCATTCGCAGATCAAGATGACATATGGCTGCCTGATAAAATAGAAATTCTTTTAAGTGAAATCGGTAATAATTCTCTTATCTGCTCTGATGCAAAATTGATTGATGAAAATAATAATCAGGTCGCTGAATCACTCGTAAAAAACCTGAATTTTGACACGGAAGTTTTTCTCGAGCCTCCCGAATTAATTTTTAAAAAATTATTTTATACACCTTATGCACTGGGTTGTACTATTTTGTTCGATAAAAATTTGTTAAAAGAGGCTTTACCAATACCTGAAGGGTTTAGTTATCATGATTACTGGTTTTTAATCGTTGCATGCAAACATTCGGGAGTAAAATTTATTGACAGACCTCTTGTTTTATACAGAAGACATTCTGACAATATTACTGGCAAATTGTTCAGTAACACAAATTTCTACAGCAAAATCGGCTCTGCTGTGAGTGCTTTATTGAAAGAAAAAAAACAATTCAGAAAGAAACGTTTTGAATCAAAACTTAAGGACATAAATATACTTATAGATAAAACGAACTTGCTTACAAAAAACGAAAAAGAACTGTTTAAAGAATCCTGTTGTTATTTTTATTCAATTATAACTTCAAAGTTGTCTTTTGAGGCTCTAAAATTCATTATACGAAATAAAACAGTCCTTTATAACAAAAAATCATATATGTATTGCTTATTAAAATACATATTATTGACATTATTTTAGGTAATAATTAAGGATTTGAACCTTGCAGAATAAATCTTCAAAAAAACATAACATTTTACATATGATTTACTATTTTTATAATGGCGGATCACAAATACTGCTTTTGGATACCCTGAAATCTTTGTCAAATAGAGAAGATATACAAAACAATCTGGTTATTATGGCAGGAGTTATTAATGAAGAATATAAAGAAGAACTTCTATCCACAAACACTAATATTTATATTTTCCCTGAAAATGGTCATAAAAACAGACTGAAATCTTTTATTAAATTATTAAAAATAGTAATTGAAAATAGAATTGATTTGATCCATTACCATGACTTAAGTACTGAGAAATGGGCAATCCTGTTAAAATTAATGTTTCCTAAAATCAAACTGGTTTATACATTGCATGATATGCATCAATTTTTCAGCAAACCGAGGGTATTTATTAAAAACTTTTTTGTAGATGTACATATAGCAATCTCAAAGTCAGTATTAAATTACTTTAGCAAATTTTCAGTCAAGCGAATATCCCTTATTTATAACGGGATTCGGGTCAAAGATTTTTCAACATACAGAGCAAATCTGAATTTAAATACGAATGTTTTAAGAATAATAAATGTTGCAAGAATACAAAATTCAATAAAAGGTCAGGATATTTTAGTAAAAGCACTAAATGAATGCAAAAAGAATAATTTGAAATTTACCTGTGATTTTGCAGGTGGTGTTTACAGCTATGACACAGACTCAATAATTCACTTAAAAGAGTTAGTAAATAACTATAATCTCGAAAATGAGGTCTCATTTTTGGGACATCAATCAAACATAGAAGAATTGCTTTCAAATTATGACGTATTTGTTTTACCGTCTCGTTCAGAAGGATTTGGGCTTGTCTTATTGGAGGCAATGGCTGTTGGTTTGCCTGTTATAGCCAGCAATATCGGCGGACCTGCTGAAATAATAAAACACGGACACAATGGTCTGCTGTTTGAAAGAGAAAATCATGTTGACCTGTCCGACAAAATCCGCGAATTATATTCAGACAGGAATAAATTAAATCAAATTTCAAAAACCGGTCTTGGTTTTGTGCAGCAGTTCGATATTTCAACTATGAGTGAAAAATATTATGAACTTTATAAAGCGCTAATTAAGGGGAAAGGAAAATATTAAATTGAAAAAATTCAGGTTATTTTATTCCTCGGGAGCTTCAAATTTTGGTGATAATCTTAATGTTATAATTTTTGAAAAGTTTATAGGATACGAACTTATAGCTACATCCAGATTGTTTTCAGAAGGGCTTGGTATTGGAAGTTTGCTGGAAACTTTTTTACAGCCCGATAATACTTCGGTTACACAGATCAAGTGTAATATTGAAAAATCACTCTTTCAGCCTGTTAAAGTTTTTGGTTCGGGATTTATCGCACCACCGGGAAACAAAGGATATCTGGAAAATTTCAGGAGAAAATTGATATTCCTTGCTGTAAGAGGCAAATTAAGCAAAGAAAGAATAGAAAAAATCGAAAAGAAAACTTTTGAAAACTTACCGCTCGGTGATCCCGGCTTGCTTTTACCGTTTCTTCTTGATTACAAAAAAATCAATAAAAAATATAAATATGGAATAATACCTCATTATGTAGATATAAATGAGCAGGCAATACATAAACTGGTTGATGTATTGCCTGACTCAATATTTATTGATGTTACTAAAAATACTATGTCTGTAGCAAAACTCATTGCTGAGTGCGAGATAGTTATTTCATCAGCAATGCATGGCTTAATTGCAGCTGATAGTATGAATATTCCTAATGTATGGGTAAAACTCTCCAACAGAATTGAAGGAGAAAACTATAAATTCGATGATTATTATTCTGCTTACAATATTAAACGCCCCCCTGTTGATCTTAATTCCTGTGAATTAAATGAGAATGGCATTAGAGATTATATTGATCAGTACAGTATTAATCCTGATAAAGTTCAATCAATTCAAGAATCTCTCATTAAAGCTTTCTCGCAGGAAATTAACAGCTATACTGAAACGAGTTTGTTTTCAGGAAAACCGGCAAAGCCGAATTTTCCCGAAAAGCATCACTCCTAAAAGCTATAGTGCTTTCGCAAAAAATATTTCATTTCTTAATTACTTTTTCAGAGCACTATAATTTGGTTAATATAGGAATATAACAGCAATGATAAAAAAATTTATTAATTATTTGAGAAATATAATCAGTTCAATAAAATTAAAAAATAAAATGAAAAAATTCGATAGTAGCGGTGATAATTTGTCTATAGATTTAAATTCTACTTTTATTTTTCCCGAAAACATAAAGCTGTCAGACCATATATATATAGGACCGGAGTGCCTATTAGAAGCTCGCGGCAAGATCGAAATTCATGAAAATGTAATAATAGGTCCCAAAGTTACAATTCTTACATCAAACCATAGATATGAGAACGCAGAGATGCTGCCCTATGATGATTATTATATTCTCAAACCTGTAACAATAGAAAAGAATGTCTGGATTGGTGCAAATGTGAGTATATGCCCGGGGGTTAGAGTTGGAGAAGGTGCGGTAATTGCATTAGGGTCTGTTGTCACTAAAGATGTTCCTAAATACTCTATAATTGGCGGAAATCCTGCAAAAATTTTAAAGATGCGCGACAAAGAACAATATAACAGGCTGAACCAAAATAAAATGCATTATTTAAGATTAAAAAAAGAGGGGAAAACAAGTATCAAATTTATCTCCAGCCCGACTTTTGAGGATAAAGTATGCTAGCAAAAAGTGATTTTAAAAAAATAGTGATATCGACAATATCACGTTTATCGTATCAATTTGCGTCCATATTAACCCTGCTTTTCCTGACCCCTTTCATGATAAAAAATATAGGTGATTATAATTACGGGATATGGGTTCTTGTTACTATTTTTGTAAATTATCTTGGATATACAGAGCTAGGAGTGTCCAGCGCGATTGAAAGAAATCTGGCCGTTGCTATCGGCGATAAAAACAAAGAAGAATTTAATAAAGTCCATAATAATGGGCTATTTTTAAATTTTATTATATTATTTTTAGTTCTTATTATTACATTTTTAATTATTGCTGCCATAACTCTTATCCATTTTAAAGAATACAAGCTGGTTTCAATTCTTATATTAATTATGGGTATTAATCTGGCTCTATGTTTTCCGTTCAAATCTTTTATCAGTATTATCTCAGCAAATATAAGATTTGAGATTATATCGAGCATTATGTCAATCCAGCTTTTGATAAATTCTTTAATGATTTTTGTACTGTTGTCAAAAGGTTATGGATTAATATCTCTGGCTCTGGCAACATTAACGGCAACTTTTTTCTCAAACCTCTTATACTTTATCTTTGCCATAAAATTATTTGATTTTTTACCTTTTGATTTCAGCCTGATAAATAAAGATACTATCAAAAAATTATTGGGTTTCAGCCGAAAAACTTTTATAGTACAAATTGCAGACATCCTTAGATCCAAATTAGATGAGATGGTTATAGGCACATTTATATCAGTAAAAATGGTCACTACATATTCTATTGCCAATAAATTAAACAGTTCTGCAAATAATTTCAGCTTATCATTCTTAGGAATCTTAAATCCTTTATTTTCAAAATATATAAATATAAAATCTAACGATGAAAGAGTAAAATTATTTTTCCTAATATCAAAACCGGTAATTCTCCTTTCTTCTTTAGTATTTTTCGGTTTTCTTTTTCTTGGTTATCCGTTCATAAAAATATGGATGGGGGTACATTATCTTAAGGCATATTACCCTTTAATTCTTCTTGCAGCGGGTTATTTTATAGCTTTATCCCAATCAGTAGGGGTTAACTATATGTTTTCCACCAATACCCATCAATATTTTGCTTACATCTCAATTCTAGAAGGGGTATCTAATCTTATTTTCAGCCTTGTTTTCGTTATATATTTCAAAATGGGTATTATAGGTGTTGCTCTTGGAACATTTGTATCGATATTTTTAGTTAAAACTTTTGTTCAGCCCTTTGTTGTCAGTAAAATTCTACAAATAAAAGTTTCTGAGTATTATTACTTTTTCATCAAAAATATATCTATCGGGCTTATTTTATACTCTTTAGCCGGACTATTAGTTTTGCAAATAAATATTGACGGTTATCTCAAAATTTTTGGTATTGCATTATGTTTTGTATTAATTGCTCTGATTCATTTCACCTTTATGCTTAATAATGAAGAGAAATCACTTATAAGAGAAAAAATTATACTACCCTACTTAAAAGACTTTTTTATTATTGGAAATAATAGATGATAATTTTAAATAATCTTTTTACGAACCCGGATTTTATAAAGTTCGGGTTTTGTCTTTATAAATAAAGGCGGGTATATTCTCTTCTAATCGCTGCGGCTAGTTAACATTTGAGAGTTAAAACTCTTGTTGGCTAATACCCTTTTTGGTTTTGCTGTTTTATTGTAGGGGCATCAAATAAATTTG
>JBAWVS010000009.1 GCA_037147175.1 bacterium | reverse complement strand
TACAAATTTTTAGAATTAAAAACTCGTCAAAAAATTAGTTTTTAGAGATGCCCTAATGTATGAAAATATTTAGCAGAATTGAAAAAGGAGAAAGTCCGAGAAAGCTTTATTTATTTTAAAAACACAGCAAAACTCAATAGTTTTTAAAGTGCACTTTAAAAACTATTGAGTTTTTTGAAATATAGAGTTATACTAAAAAGAAAAAGGTGCTGACATGATTGAAAGAAAAGAATATCTGGAAAAATTAAAAGGATTTAAAGATAAACATCTTATAAAAATTATAACCGGCATTAGAAGATGCGGGAAATCAACACTTTTTGAAATATTCCAAAACTTTTTATTGGAAAATAATGTAAACAAAAATCAAATTATTACAATAAATTTTGAAGACGTTGATAATGAAGAATTAACAGATTACAAAGTTTTATATGACTATATAAACAGCCGATTAATCCCTGATAAAATGAACTACATATTTTTAGACGAAATTCAAAATGTCACCAATTTCCAAAAAACTATAGATAGTTTATTCATAAAGAAAAATGTTGATTTATATGTGACCGGCTCAAATGCTTATATGCTTTCAGGAGAAATAGCAACTTTATTATCGGGAAGATATGTTGAAATTCAAATGCTGCCGTTATCGTTCAGGGAATATTTATCGACTTTTCCGGACAAGACCGATTTGACAAGAAAGTACAGAGTCTATCTTGAAAATAGTTCATTCCCTTATGCATTGGAACTGAATAATGACAAAAAGCTTATAAGAGATTACTTAAGCGGAATTTATAATTCGGTAATTTTAAAAGATGTCGTTGCCAGGCATAGAATTTCAGATGTTTCTATACTGGAAAGTATTATTAAATTTATGTTTGATAATATTGGCAATATTTCTTCCTCAAAAAAAATCAGCGATACAATGACTTCATCCGGAAGAAAAATTACGCCTCCGACCGTAGAAAATTATTTGACCGCACTTGTTAACAGCTTTATTTTATATCACGTCGGCAGATATGATGTTAAAGGGAAACAACATTTAAAAACCGGCGAGAAATACTATGTTGTTGATATCGGATTAAGATATTTTCTATTAGGTTCCAAAAAAACTGACTGGGGTCACGTTCTGGAAAATATAGTTTACTTGGAACTTTTAAGACGAGGCTATGAAATATATATAGGAAAGGTCGGAACTTTAGAGATCGATTTTGTTGCAATAAAAGACGGAAATACAGAATATTATCAGGTGGCGCAGACTGTTAATAACCAAGAAACGATTACAAGAGAATTAAAGTCTTTAGATGCAATAAAAGACCATAACCCTAAATTTTTAATTACGCTTGATGAAATCCCGGTAACATCACATAAGGGAATTAAACAAATTAATGCTCTGGACTGGTTATGTGAATAAAAAAAGGTTATCCCTGAATTAGCAAGTTTTTTCGGTGATAGTTAAAAAAAGTTCCCTGCTCTTTAAAAATAATTCCCTGTTTTTTCTTTAGGGAACTTGGGGTGAAAAGCCAGACTGTGCCTGTATTAAATATTAAAACAAAGGCAGTATTTTAATAAATTCCCTGTAAAGTCCCTGTTATTTAAAACGAAAAAAGAGAATAATGCTGTCAGAACTTTGATACCAGAAAATCAAAGCCGGATTAATAATCCGGCTTTTGCTTGTTTTATTGAGACGTAACTTTTTGTGAAATATTTACGATAATAAAGCAATTTATTTTATATTTTATTTTTAAATATTTATGATTCACATAAATTCATACGGCCTGCATACAAAATTAAATATCGGAAAAAGCCCTGGTTTTTCCGGTGCAGAGAAACTATTGCCTAATAATAATTATCCTAAAAGAGATATTAAATTAATTGTTCTTGATATTGATGGCACTATATCTGATAGAAGTACAAATAGAGTAAGTGATGAACTGAAAGATGCAATTAAAACGGTCATTAATAAAGGAATTAAAGTGATTTTAAATACGGGCAGAGATTATGAAGATGCCGCTAAAATAGCTAAAGAGCTTGATCTGAATACTCCTATTATTTGCAATTACGGTAAATATATTAAAAAAGAAGGCAGATTGATTTATGAAAATCCGAGTAATATCGTAGATTTAAAAGGCGATTCTTTAGAATATATTGCAAAAATGTGGGGAATTAAAAAAGAAAATATTATGTCTATTGGCAACGATGTAGAAGATATTAGTATGTTTAAAAAATCAGGAATTGCTGTTGTTATTGAAGGCAGCACTGATTTTGAGGAGATTAAACCTTTTGCACATTATATAACTGATAATTTAAATAAATCAGGAGTTGTATTAGCTATAAAAAAACTTTTATTATAATTTTATTGATAAAAACACTGGTTGATTTAATATTGTTTTGTAAAATTGTAGATTAAAATAAATTAATTGAAGTAAAATATAAATTAGAATTTCGAGATAAAAAAGAAAATAGCGAGGTCTGTGGTGAAAATAAAAAATAAAAATCCAAAATATATTTTGTTCTTGATGGCTTTTTTAGGGTTTTGCATAAGTATAGAGCTTTGTTATATTTATTTTAATGCAAATTTTGTTGCTAATGCAGGATCAAGTTTTTGTTCGATAAACAGTGTGATTGATTGTGATGCTGTTGCAAAAACGGCTTTTTCAAGTTTTTTAGGCGTTCCATGGGCCGTTTACGGTCTTGGTTTTTATTTATTTGTAATGTTTTTAACTTTATTTCCTTTTACAAAATTTAAATTTTTTGAAAATTTTAAAAATCCGCAAAGTTATATTTTTACTTTTTCTACTTTCGCTGTAATTAATTCAGTTGTTTTATGGGCAATTTCTTCGATGGTTATTCACAAAATTTGCCTGCTTTGCTATCTTTTATACGGTGTGAATTTACTTCTTTTAATATTCAGTAAACTGGGTAAGTCTGCTTTAAACCATTATAAAGATTCTTTTAATGATTTAAACACCATAATTTCAGACACCAGATGGCTTGTAATTATAATTTCAGCTCTTTTCCTTTTCATAACAGCACTTATAACAATAAATATTACACAAGTTTTTACACCTCCCGCAAAAGATAATATCCAAACACAAGATATATCTTCAGGCGGAGGAAATACTTACCAGCCGCATGGAAATATTCTCGGAGCAAAGAATGCGAAACTCGTTGTACATGAATATACTGATTTTCAGTGTCCTTATTGCGCTATCTCCAATTCTATGATGTCCAGACTTGTTAATGAGGTTGACGGTGTGAGAGTTGAGCATCATGATTTCCCTCTTAATAAGGAATGTAATTCGCTTGTTAAAGCATCTCCGCACAAATACAGCTGCAAAGCGGCATATTATGCAAGAGCAGCCAGATTTCAGGGTAAATATTGGGATTATATTACTTTGCTATTTGATAATCAGCAGGACCTCTCTGAACCCAGACTTATTGAACTTGCAAAAAGTATAAATCTTGACATAGACCAATTAAAAAAAGATGCCTATTCTCCTGAAGTAAAACAGGGGGTTATAGCAGACATAGAGAAAGCACACAGCCTAAATATCACTTCTACTCCTACATATATTATAGGTATTAAAAAATATGAAGGACTTATGCCTTATCCGGAGCTAAGAGAAACTGTCCTCAGAAATATGTATTAATGGAAAGAAAAAAACTTCTTGTTCACACCTGCTGCGCACCTTGCGCAACTTATTCTTTTGAAAAATTGATTTCTGATAAAATTTTTCCTGTCGGTTTTTTTTACAACCCTAATATCCATCCTGAAGATGAGTATAAAAGACGGCTCAAAGAACTTGTCAGGTATACTGATTGCAAAAAATATCCGTTAATTGTACAGGAAGACCCTTCCGAAATCTGGTTTGATGCTGTTAAAGACCTTGAACAGGCAGAAGAAGGAGGAAGCCGCTGTCAAATATGTTTCAGGCTCAGACTTGAGAAAACAGCTGTTTATGCAAAAGAAAACAATTTTGACGGGTTTACAACTGTCTTGACAATTAGTCCTCATAAAAATTCCGCTATTATAAATCAAATCGGCAAAGAACTTTCTGAAAAGCACGCTATTTATTTTCTTCAAGAAAATTTTAAGAAAAATGATGGATTTAAAAAATCTCTTGAGCTTTCGAAAGACTATAATCTTTACAGGCAAAGCTATTGCGGATGTAAATTCAGTATTAACTCTAATGGCTAAAAAATTAATCGATTCGTCATTGCGAGGAAGCTCGAAGAGCTGGCGTGGCAATCTATTTCGGCTTTAAGCGGGTATTAAAACCTGATATTCTCACGCTCCCGTTAGTCGCTCAAAATGACAATAAGAATGTTCTTGCTGCTTTTTGCTTACCAGTCTTGTTAAAAACAGAACGCAGGCTTGAGCAAGTCTGCGTTTTGTAAATTACTATTTTTATTAATACTAAGAAACCTGTTTGTTTTTATTCCCGAAAAATCCTATTGGATTTTTCTTATTTAACTTCTCTTCAAAAGGTTTTAAAGCTTTGTCAAAATCGACTTGTTCAATCCTTAAATTTTTTGCATCGTCAGGCACAAATGTTCCTTTTTCCATTTTCTCAAAGATACCCAAACGGTCATAGGCATGTGCGTTGGCGTCAGTTACAATTCTTGCAATATCTGCTCCGTTTACATTTTGCTTAAATAATCTTTTTGCAAACTTTTCAGAATCAAAATTTTCAGCAATCGGTTTATTTTTTGAATGAATGTTGAGGATATGCTTGCAACCTTCTAAATCAGGGTTATTAACTTCTATATGTTTTCCGAATCTGCCGGACCTCGTTATAGCGTCATCAAGCAAGCCGATTTTATTCGTTGTTGCAATTACATAAACCTGATCATTACTTTTTTCCAGGTCGCTCATAAGGGCTAAAACCGTATTTACTGCTTTATCATCGTGTCTTGATGTGTCAGAGCCTACTCTTGTTCTGAAAACAGCATCGGCTTCATCGATAAAAATAACTGCCGGCTGCTTTTTTCTTGCATTTGCAAAAAGTTCTCTCCAATTTTTTTCAGTCTCGCCAACCCATTTTGATTCAAGTTCAGAGCCGTTTATCTTAATAAAACTTGCCTCAACTTCATTTGCAAGAGCCTGAGCAATGAGTGTTTTGCCTGTCCCCGGACCGCCTGTCAGTATAAATCCGCGGTTAACGCTGAAGTTCTTAAAAGCATCAGGATGTTTAATAGGATAAATTATGCCTTTTTTTAACTCATCAATAACATTTTTTTGCCCGCCTACATCTGCGAATGTAATTTTTTTAACACCCTCGCTCGCCTCTTTAGCTCCTGTCAAGAAGCCAATATTTTTTTTATTCAATTTCCCGATGGCTTCTTTATCTATATCTGTAAAATCAAAGAATTTAACAATATTTTCAAATTCGGCTGAAGGGATTGTTGATACATCATTTAATCCAAATTTTGCATTTGAACCAATGCAAATTTGATCTGCTTCATTAATGTTATGAACATTACCTTTTTTTGCAATAAAAGGGTTTGCCTTGTCTTTTTTTATAATTTCAGCTGATTCATCAGCAAGATTAATGAACTGTTTTATGCCTAATTTACTTCTGGTTACAGCAAAGTCCGGTAAGCCTTTTTCTTCAATAAAAAATAATTGTTTAACTAATTTGGGAAGATTATCTAATGAACCTTTAAGAGCCTGAGCAGCTTTTTCCAAGTTTTCACCTACAAGAATAATTCCATCATTATGTAAAAACTGTAAAGCTAATGCGATTTTTTTTTCAACAGGATGAGTAGCAACAATAGGTAATCCTTTAAAGGCAAGCGCACTTTTCGATGCAAAAATTTTTCTGTGGTTATCAACAATCGTTGGATTTTGAACAGAAGGTTTTTCTAAAAAATTTGTAAAGCTTGGTTTTTGTGCAGTAATATTCATTTCCCTGCTCCTCTTATAAGATGTTTTTACTAACTAAAAATATAGTTGACCTTTGTTTTAAACGTATATTGTGTTAATTAATTTTCTTCTTTTCACAGGAATAACGAACTATAATCCAACTTAATAAACACAATATAATCTGTGAAGTGATTTCTGTAAAGTGTATTTTGTACAATTATTAAGAAGAGTTAAGCCAAAAGAATTAATCCTTTTCCTGTATCCCTTCTCCAGCACTGCCTTTTCTCCTTTCCGTCTGTTATCTTGATTGCATTAAATTTTTCTTAAATAAAAAACAAAACCTGCACTGTGTGTTGATTTCACTTTGCAGGTTTTGTTTTTTAAAAGAGATTTTATTCTACAAAAATTTTAGATAATTAATTTATTTTTAAAAACACCTGCAAAAAAGGGCATACACATTTGGCACATGCACATAATGCAGCAGCAGCACATAATCATCGAATGTTTTTGTAAATTATTTTGTTTTTTAACAATAAAGTTTTTCATTAATAAGTCCGTTTGGCTTATGGTAAAATATTCGGGTTGCCGTACAATTATAGTTATCCCAAATATTTTAAAAAGTCAAGAGGCAAAATTATCATGGTAATTTATTTCTGTAGTACAAATTGGTTATAATAACCTATCTAAAGCTAATTGCTGGTTAGCGCAAGTCAGCACGAACTTTGCTATTGTCATTCTTGCGACTAACGAGTGAATGGGAACATTTCTGATTTAATATCCGTTCAAAGTCGGAATGGATTGCCACGTCAGCTCTTCTAGCTTCCTCGCAATGACAAATTTATTGATTTGTCCTGCAATTAGAGTTATCTATCTACATTTTTAACAATAAACATCCTGAGAGATTTTGTAACCTTGTTCTTTTTTGAAATTTCGACTAACATGTTTAAGGACAGCTGTTAAATCTCATTATTGGCAAGTCGGTACAAGCTTTAACAGGGCAAAACGGAGAGCTTTATTTGATAGGCAAAGTCATAAAAATACATTCGGATTTTTATTATGTGAATCTTAATAATAATATTCTTGAATGTAAAATCAGAGAAAAACTTAAAAAAGAAAAAATAGAAATTTTTGTTGGCGATTTAGTCAAAATAGAAAAAACACCGTCTAATTCAAAGCAGGCGGCAATTATTGAAGTTTTGCCGAGAAATAATTACCTCCCCAGACCCTCCATCTCAAACGTTGATCAAGTATTAATAGTTGCAGCACTAACTCAATCAAAGCTTGAGTTTGAGCAACTTAACAGATATTTATGCCAGGCAAAGCTTTATGATATTCCGGCTTTTATTTGTATAAACAAGTCTGACCTCGATGAAACTTTGAGTTTTAAACAAAAAATTCTTGATATTTATACAAATATTGGATATAAAGTTATTTTTACCTCTGCTTTAAGTGGCTTTGGTATAGATGAACTTATAAACACACTTGAATCAAAAGTTACAGTTTTATGCGGAATGTCAGGTGTCGGGAAAACAAGCCTGCTTAACAAAATTCACCCTGAATTAAAGCTTAAAACAAAAGAAATAAGCGCTAAAACAAATAAAGGCACCCATACCACAAGGCATGTAGAAATTTTAGAAGTTCCCTGCCTGAATAAAAAAACCTTGCAAGTTGCGGATACTCCAGGTTTTAGCTATTTAAAATTCGATACTGTCATGCCTTCAATAATTAACGAACTATTTGACGAAATAAAAGAATTTTCATCAGAATGTTATTTTTCAGATTGCCTTCATTTGAACGAAGAAGGCTGTAATGTACTGGCTAACGTAAGCAAGATAGATTCAACACGGTATGGGAGCTATAAAACATTTGTCAGAGAAGCTGTTGAATACAAGGAAAAAATTCGCAAAGAAGGTCATAAAGAGGAAAAATCATCTAAATCTGTCGATACAGGAAATAAAGAGATGAAACAGCTTATAAAATTAGGCACACAGGCCAGAAAAAAATCAAGAAATACCGAAAAGCAGAAAATGAACCTTATTTCAATTTTGGATGAGGTATATTATAATCAAAATCAAGAAGACTTTGATTAATTTGGGTGAAAATGTTGAAACTCCTTATACAAAAAGACTTTGACTATAATAAAGCTGTTTTTGAAGATAAAGAATTAATTAATTCCCGTCTCGATAAATATCTTGAGGTCAGATATCCTCATTTGATTTGGGAATCAATAAGATATTCCGTACTTGCCGATGGTAAAAGAATAAGACCGCTGCTTTTGCTTGAAAGTGCAAGGATTTGCGGGGGCGATAAAGAAAACGCTATTCCTACGGCTTGCGCGCTTGAGATGCTTCACGCTCAAAGCTTGATTCACGATGACTTGCCCTGTATGGACAATGATGATTACAGGAGGGGTAAGCTTACCAACCACAAAGTTTACGGTGAAGCGGTTGCAGTACTGGCAGGAGATGCTCTTTTGTCTTATGCTCCGAAAGTTATTATAAAACATACTCCTGACAAAGTTGACAAAAAAATTCTGATTCAGATACTTGAAGAATTTTTAAGAGCTGCCGGTCCTATGGGTATTGTCGGTGGGCAGGTTGTAGATATGGAGTCAGAAAAAAAAGAAATCGATTTTGCAACTTTTAACTATATACTTACTCACAAAACAGGCGAACTTTTTAAATTTGCACTAAGAGCGGGAGCTATGCTTTCAGAAGCTCCTGAAGAATTGTTGTCTGCATTATCCTTTTACGGAAAAACAATAGGCTACGCTTTTCAGATTGCTGATGATATAATTGATATTACAGGAACTTTTGAAACACTCGGAAAAACTCCGGGTAAAGACCAAAGTTCAAAGAAAAATACACACGTTTCTCTTTACGGGCTTGAAGAATCAAAAAAAGAGCTGGAAATTCTTTGTGTTAATGCACAGCAGGAATTGCTTAAAAACCACATTAAAAGTCCGTTATTAATGTCAATAGCTGAACAGATCGTAATAAAGGTTTTAAAATGATACTAAATACTGGTACAGAAGTTATACTTTCCTCTTTTATCGGGGCTTGTGCGGCTCAATGGCTTAAACTGGCATTTTACTGGGTAAAACACAAAAAACCGAATTTCAGAATTTTAACTGTTACAGGAGGAATGCCGAGCAGTCATAGTTCGCTTTCTATGGCTTTAACTACCAGTGTAGGAATGATACGCGGATTTGCTTCAGTGGAATTTGCTATAGCCCTTGGTTTTTCGATGGTTATAATGTATGATGCCGCAGGCTTGAGGCGTTCTGCAGGAAAAATGGCTACTGTTTTAAACAAAATTGTTGATGATATTTATTCGGACAAGCCCACTAAATTCCCGAACGAAAGGCTTATGGAACTTCTGGGGCATACACCTATTGAAGTTTTCATGGGAGCTTTGCTAGGCATAGTCCTGGCTTTAGCTGTTCATCTTCTTTTGCTGATTTATTAAAAAATTTATTATTATTTAACTCAAATTGCCAATTAATTTTTTTATTGTCATGTTGAGCAAAGCGAAATATCTGTCCCTTTTTGGTTTTAAGCTTAAATACTTTTTTGGACAGATTCTTCGGACTAAAGCCCTCAGAATGACAATACCAATATTAATGTGGATTTCAACTACCTAGCAATTAGAATATCAGATCTTGGTCTTTGCTCTCGGGTGGGTACTCATGTAAGCCTGTTTAAGCCTTTCCGTAGAAACATGGGTATAAATTTGCGTATTGCTTATGCTTGCATGACCGAGTAATTCTTGTACAACTCTTAAATCAGCACCGTTTTCCAATAATTTTGTAGCGAAACTATGCCTGAAAGTATGCGGTGAAACTTTTTTTTGAAAGCATAAATCTTTTGCAATTTTTGCAATTATTCGATGCACACTTCTTTGCTGAAGCCTGAATCCGTTATTATTAATAAAAACAGGAAATTTTGTAATATTTCTAATCTCCTGATTATCTGAAAACTGTTTCTCGTTAAAGCCTTCTGATAAGCAGCTCCCGGCAAGACTTGGTCTTATATTTTTTATATAATCAAGAAAATAATTCTTTGCCCTGTTGTTAATTAAGACAATGCGCTCTTTTCCGCCTTTTCCAAAAACCGTTATTTCATTTGCTTCAAGGTTAAGATTTTCAAAATTCAAGCCACAAAGCTCTGAAATCCTCATGCCTGTGGCGTAAAGAACTTCCAGAATGGTTTTATCCCTGTATTGGGAAGGGGTTTTTGCTTCAATTTGATTAAGAATTTGATTTGATTCGGAGTCAGTTAGAAATTCAGGCAAATTTTTAATTTTTTTCGGAGTTTTTATATTGGCTGCCGGATTGGATTTTACAAGTCTTTCTCTGTACAAATACCGATAAAACGTCTTTATTGCGGCTATTTTTCTTGAAATAGTAGTTCTGGTATATTTTTTTACTTGAATTTCCGCAAGATAAGTTCTTATATTTTTATAAGTGAAGCTGCAAACATCAGAAACACCCGCCCATCTTAAAAAGTTCTCGAGGTCGGTGCAATAAGCTTTTACCGTATGTACAGACAGGTTTCTCTCGACTTCAAGGTAAAGTCTGAAATCGTCAAGAATGGATTGGGAGCTTATATTTGATAAAGATGACAAAAGCTTAATACTCCTGAATGATAACACTCATTTGAAAAAATTATACAATTAGATGTAAAATACAGGCAACAACCAAATCGTTGAGGAAAATTTTTATGAATAAATCAAAGATCTTTGCTTATATAATTTTTGCCTTTATTCTGCTTAATTATCAGGCTTTTGCGGAAACTTATTCCGCAAATATCAGCAGAAATTATTCAAAAGCAGAAAATTTGATTGAATTAGGCAAATATAGAGAAGCCGAAGCATATATAACAAAACTTCTTGCCGAAAACGCCAACGATATTCAGGCAAAAACATATCTGGCCGAAATTCATTCCGCACAGTATAAGCTTGATGGGGCTGAAAAAGAATTTAATAAAATTCTCGAAAAAAACCCGCAGAATCCTATGGCTCATAATGGTTTAGGACTTGTGTATTATAGAAGAACAACTTCCTCTGATATGACTTTTAGAGGAAATATGGAAAATTATTACAATAAAGCTCTTCAGGAGTTTAGTCTTGCCGTAAAAAATGACCCAAATTTTTATCAGGCCTATGATAATACGGGAAAAATCCTTTTTGATGCAGGAAGACTTAATGATGCGGAAAAATATTTTAAAAAAGCTCTGGAAATAAGACCTGATTACTCAAAAGGTGTTGAAAATTACGGTAGAGTCTTGTTTGCAAAAAACCAGATAGATGCAGCCATCGATAAATATAGAGAAGCCATAAGATTAAACAGCAAAAATTCTTCTGCCTATTGCAATCTTGGCGAAGCATTAATAAGAAAAGGCAATTATAGTACGGCAATAAAACAGCTTCAAACTTCGCTTTATCTTTTTCCAAACAGCGCACCTGTTCATGACTTGCTTGGCAGGGCTTATGAGCTTCAGGGAAACGAAGCTGCAGCTATTTCCGAATACAAAAAATCTTTTCTCATAAAACCTGAATATCTTCCGCCATATTTAAGATTGGCAGATGTTTACAGAAACAGAGGCGACGATGAGATTGCAATTTCTGAACTTAGAAACGCTCTGTCGGTTAATCCCAACTTTTATGAAGCAAAATCCAAAATTGCTGATACTTCTCTCAACGTAGGAAAAACCGAACAAGCTATAAAATACTATAAAGACCTGTTAAGTGTTCCAAACTATAAAGTTGCCGCATTACAGGGGCTTTCTAAAGCTTATTTTGTCAGATCAAAAGAGTTGAACTCGGATGCATCAATCGCTTCTGAGCTCGGTTATGTTGATATAGAAGATTCTATCAAACAGGCAATTCAGTATGACCCTAACAATCTGGAGCTTTATCTGGCTTTGTTAAGAGTAGCAAGGGTTTCTCATAATGATAACAACTCGGCAATGTACATGAAAAATATAATTGAGAATACCCAAAACTCAAAAATTAATCATATAGTTAAAGGCGAAGCTTATATAACCTGTAATGATTATAGCAACGCTGAAAGAGAATTTTTAAATGCACTAAACCAGACTAATAATAAAGAAGATTTGCTGAGATTGGCTCAAATTTACACTATGGACAGGGCTTATATAAGCGCGAAAAACGCTGTTGATAAGGTTTTATCAATGGAGCCAAATAATTTAAAAGCCGGAAGAATTCTTGAACGAATCAGAAGAAACGAGGAGCAATCACTTTCCAGAATGAAAATAGCAGAAGCTTTTTACCGGGATGGTCAAAAAAAAGCGGCTATAGAAGCTTACCGTGATGCTCTTGCCCTAAATGTCTACCTCCCTGAAGCTCACCTCGGCATAGCAAAGGCTTTTGAAAAGGAAAAATATTATTACAATGCGATTGATCACTATACTGCTTATGTTAATTTGATTGATATAAGCAAGATAGAAGACAAAGAAAAATATACTAACAAAATTGAAAAATTAAAGATAAAAGTTGCTGAAATAGAAGCCAGAAAACAATTTGTTAAAAAATATTCAAATATGTAAAAGAAAAAGCAGGTTTTTAAAAGCCTGCTTTTTTCTTTTATTAACAATTGTTAATATTTTGCTTTAAAAATATCAATTTTTTTTATTCACGCTCGTTATAAATTTAGATAAATTTAATAAAATTTTAGTATATCTTATAAGGAGAAAAATTATGCAAATAGGAAAATCAAATATTCCCTTTACAGCGCTTACAAGAAAACCGTTCCATGAACAAAATCATCCTACCATCAGTGACATAAAAGCATTAAGAGTGGCAACAGCAAGCAACGGAAACGAATTCTGGGTTACAGGAGAAGATATCCCTCCTCATGAAGGAATCAGAGTATACGACACACAGAAAAGACTTGATCAATTTGTTCGTGAACGACGCGACGGAAAATTAGAATAATAAAAAGCTCTATCCTGCCTGATACGAAGACATGCTGTTTTTTAACGCTTTCAGCGCATAAAGAGGTTCATTTAGTCCCGCTTCAAAGAGGCTGAAAAGAGCTTTTTTTATTTCGTTTTTGTTATTCTTTTTCTGTAGTTTTCTAAGATAATTAAGTGATTTTAAAAAGCCGGCTCTGGATTTTATTTTTATACCGGAGCTTTTTACAAGTTCGTTTATCCATCTTGCAAATTTTGCAGGGTCTTTTTCTGCGGTAGGTACCATACTTTCGTAAAATACCTGTCTTGATACACCCCAGTTTCCTTGCAGGTTAGATGAATAAATTAAGACATCTTTCCAGACATCCAGATAGTTGTCTTTTTCTTCAAAATTGCTGTTAAAATCATTAGAATATCCAATGAAATAATTGGATTTCATACAATGTACCCTCTTACTTATTTATTCGACGACTTATTTAGCAAATATCCGGATTTAAACTAGATATATACTATATCGCGTGATTTAAAAATTTCTTTAATGTTTTAAGCAACAAAAGTCAGAATATTTAACAAAGCTTAACCTAATTTCAATTTTTTATAAATTAGAAAGGTGTTCTATTTTATAAGAACTAACATGAATTGCCGGATAGTCAAAATCTGCATGAATATTGGTATTGTCATTCTGATGACTTTAGTCCGAAGAATCTGTCCGAAAAAGTATTTAAGCTTAAAACCCAAAAAAGACAGATGTTTCGCTTTGCTCAACATGACAATAAGAAAATTAATTAGCGATTGGAGTTAACTAAATTTATAGTACAGATATAAACTTTTGCTTAATAAGCAAATTTTATGAGATACTTTTGTTGGATACATAGGAGAAAAAATATATGTCAAATGAAAAAGTAATTAATTTAAATTTTGGTTCAAAGAATTTTGAAGTCAAGCCATTTTGGATAATGGCAGCAATCTTGTTATTACTTATTTTTCTGTCAAGAACTGTTCTTATAGTCAACGCAGGGCATAGGGCAATAGTTTTTAACTCGTTTATCGGTGTGGAAAAGAGAACGTTGGGCGAAGGAATTCATTTTCTTGTGCCGGGTGTAGAAACTCCGACAACTTACAGTGTAAGAACTGAAACTTATACAATGTCAGGCAGACAGGATGAAGGACAACAGCAGGGTGATGATGCAATTGAATGTCTTACTTCTGACGGTCAAAAAATCAGGCTTGATCTTTCAGTTATCTATAATTTGATACCTGAAAACTTATGGGAGCTTCACAAACAAATAGGTCCTGATTATGTGGATAAAATAATAAGACCTTCAGTTAGAAGTATTGCCAGAAACACTATAGCAAACTATACCGTAACTGAATTATATTCAGGAAATAGAGATAAATTACAGGATGAAATTTCTTTAAAAGTCAAAAATGAACTTGATAAATATTATGTTAATTCTACGGAAACAATGATAAGAAATGTTGTTTTTTCTGAAGAATTTTCAAAAGCAATTGAGCAAAAGCAGGTTGCAATGCAGGATGCTGAAAGAATGAAATACATTCTCGAAAAAGAAAAACGCGAGAAAGAAAGAAAAATTATAGAATCAGAAGGTCAGGCTATAGCAATATCCAAAAAAGGCGCCGCTCTCAAAGCAAATCCGTTGCTCATAAGGTATGAGTACGTGGATAAACTCGCTCCCGGCGTAAAAACCATAATCACAAATCAGTCTTCAATATTAAATTTCCCCGGTGATTTATTGAAAGACGAAAAATAAAAAAATTATTGGCTTATTCAATCACTAATTTTTCATCAATTAAAGGCTCTATGAAATCAAATAGGGCCTTTAATCTGTTTTTGTCATGAAGATAAAGATAGCCGATAATTGCTTCAAAAGCAGTGCTTAATCTGTGAAGCACCTGATTTGTCCGTCTGGCTGTAGTTACAGAAAGATTTCTCGCTCTTCTGACTATATCTTTTTCTTCTTCCGTCAAAAAATCCTGCATTTTACCAAGAATTTCCGCATGAAATTCTGCTTTTACCACAGAAGACGTTATATTATGTAGCTTATCGGGTTTTGAAACAAGAAAAATAGTTTTTTCCCTGACAAAAACTTCATAAACAGCATCACCAATATAAGCATAAGACCTTATAGGCAGCTCATTTGTCTGCAATTTCGACATCTAATCCTGAATACTCCAAATAGTAGGCTTGTCTTTCTGATCTTTAAGAACTATGTTTAATTTGGCAAGCTCATCCCTTATAAAATCTGACATTACCCAGTTTTTTTCTTCTCTTGATTTTTGTCTTAGGGAAATAACAAGTTCCATAAGTTGTGAAGAAAGGTCATCGCTTAAATTTTCTGATTTTGTTAAATCAAAACCAAGTATCGATGATAATCTCAATAACAATGCCAGACAAAATGCGCTGTTTTGCGGCTTTTGTGATTCCCTTATTTTCTGGGCATTGCTTGCAACTTCAAATAACACAGAAAGCGCTTTTGAAGTATTAAAATCATCATCCATCGCATTTACGAAGTTTTTAATATTTTTAATAATATTATCCAAATTTTCAGAAGGAATGGTTTTCTCGATATCTTGATTTGAATCTATTTCATAGAAAGGAAGGTGATCGGTTTTTACTATTGCATCGATTATAGGAGTGATTAATTCATTTGCTTCTTTTATTTTTTCTTCATCTACTGTATTTTTTACATCTTCATAAGCATTTTTGAGCCTTTTAATACCGTTTTTAGCGGCCTTTAGGGATTCATCGCTAAATTCCACAGGCATTCTGTAGTGGTTTGTAAGTATAAAAAATCTTATGGTATTTGCGTCATATTTTTCAAGCAAATCGTTTATAGTTAAAAAATTTCCTAAAGATTTGGACATTTTTTCTTTATTTGTTGTTACAAATCCGTTATGCATCCAGTATTTAACAAAATCTTTATCAAAAGTTGCTTCTGATTGAGCTTTTTCATTCTCATGATGCGGAAAAATCAAGTCCTGTCCGCCTGCATGAATATCAATCTGCTCTCCAAGATATTTTTTTGACATGGCAGAACATTCTATATGCCAGCCCGGTCTGCCTTTACCCCATGGGCTGTCCCAAGAAATTTCCTCTTTATTGTTTATCGCTTTCCAGAGCGCAAAATCAAGAGGATTTTCTTTTTTATCGGAAGCTTCAACCCTTGCTCCCGACTGAAGATCATCAATGCTTTGTTTACCGAGTCTTCCGTATTTTTTGAATTTTGAAACCCGAAAATACATATCCCCGTCTGATTCGTATGCATAACCTTTTTCTTCAAGTTTTTTTATTATTGTTATCATATCTTGAATTGTTTCGGTAGCTTTAGGTTCAATGTCAGGAGGCGCAACATTAAGTGCCTTCATCGCTTTTTGAAACTCTTTATAATAGGTATCAGCCAATTCTTGAGGTGTTATGTTGTTTTCTCTGGCTCTGTTTATGATTTTGTCGTCAACATCGGTAATATTTCTTACGTAAGTAACGTCATATCCTTTAAACCTAAGATATCTCGATACCACATCCCACGTAATATAACATCTTGCGTGTCCTAAGTGCGGGTAATCATAAACAGTAGGACCGCAAACGTACATTTTTACCTTGTTATCTTCCAGCGGATAGAATTCTTTGATTTTTTGTGAGAGTGTATCGTATATTTTCATTGAGTTTTCCTCTTATTGTCATCATGAGCGAAGCAGAAAATTATGTCAGTAGAGCGTTATTAATCCTTAAAGCAACCCTGTCTTTACCAAGAAGTGAAACAATTATGCCCATGTCAGCACCATGCACTCTTCCTGTCAAAGCTGCTCTTATTGCCCACATGGTCTGTTTTGGCTTCAAAGGTTTCATCATTGTCCTGAATTCGCCAAGCTGTTCATGAATTTTTTCAATATTATCATATTCAATATCGTTACAGAACTCTAAAAACTCTGTCAGCACTTTTTTTGATTCTTCTGTATTCAAAACAGTTTTTCTAATTTCGTTATCAATATTTATACTATTACCAAAGAAATAATTAACCGCATCAGTCACCCCGCTTAATTTTACCAGAGGCTCTTTTACGGCATTTATAACAGTTTCCAGCTGTTCACGGGAATATATTGAAAGATCAAAATCTTGCAAATAGGGTTTAAGCCTTTCTACAAGTTCAAAAACCGGCATGCTTCTTATATACATACCATTCATCCAGTTAAGCTTGTCAAATTCAAAGACAGCGGAACTTAAATTAATTCTATCAAGGCTAAACTTTTGAATTATCTGATCAAGCGGCATGATTTCCGCTCCATCAGGAGAAGACCAGCCAAGAAGCGCGAGAAAATTAACAAAAGCCTCCGGCAAATAGCCCTGCTGAATAAATTCACTGACAGCCGTAGCTCCATGTCTTTTAGAAAGTTTGGTTTTATCAGGCGCAAGAATCATACCCAGATGGGCAAATTCGGGAATTTTTGCTCCCAGCGCTTCATAAATCAAAATTTGTCTTGGAGTATTGGAGATATGATCTTCGCCACGGATAATATGGCTCATTTTCATCTCTACATCATCTACTACAACAGCAAAATTATAAGTAGGAATTTCGTTTGATTTCATTATGACGAAATCACCGAGTAAATTTAAGTCAAACTCTACTTCTCCCTTGATTAAGTCCTTAAAAACAAGTTTTTTTGCAGGAACTTCAAATCGTATTACAGGTTTTCTTCCTTCTGTTTTAAATTTTTCTATCTGCTCAGGAGTAAGATTTTTGCATTTTTTTGAATATATAATTTGTTTTTTTTCTTCCAGTTGCGCGGTTTTTTCGGCTTCAAGCTCTTCCTGAGTACACCAGCAGTAATAAGCATGCCCTGATTCCAGAAGTTTTGCCGCATATTTTTTATAAATATCAAGTCTTTCTGATTGTTTATATGGTCCAAAAGCCCCGCCCACATCAGGACCTTCATCCCATTGAAGCCCCATAGCTTTTAAGCTGTCAAAAATATTTTGTGTATATTGTTCGTTTGATCTTTCAAGGTCAGTATCTTCTATCCTTAAAACAAATTTCCCGCCTTTATTTTTGGCAAAAAGGAAGTTGAATAAAGCTGTTCTTGCTGTCCCGACATGAAGATTTCCCGAGGGACTCGGAGCAATTCTTACTCTTATTTCTTGATTAGTCATTATTTTAATATTTCCCTTTTCTCTGATTGTCATTCTGAGAGCTTTATTTAACTTCAATTGCCAATTATTTTCTTATTGTCATGTTGAGCAAAGCGAAACAGCTGTCCTTTTTGGATTTTAAGCTTAAATACTTTTTTGGACAGATTCTTCGGGCTTTAGCCCTCAGAATGACAATACCAATATTCATTTAGATTTCGACTATTTAGCAATTCAAGTTATTTAAATTATTTTATCTTAAAAGAAAGAGGTAGTGAAAATATTTTTCACTACCTCTTTTGAAGTCAATTTTTTTTAGAAAATCTATGCGTATGTGCGAATTTGTTTTCCCAGCTGTTCCTTTAAAGCCCTGGCTGCCAGGCTGTCATCTTCATGCATTTTATTGAAAAATTCACCCTCTTGAGCATAACCGCTTGCAAGTTTATCTAAGTTATTTTTTTTTGCGATCTGTTCATAAAAAAGACAGCCGCGCGCTGCATAATCAAGAACTTCGCTGCCAACCTCCCTGTCGCTATATCCATTTTTAGGGCAACTTCTCAAATAAGGATTAAAACCAAATGCCATTTTGCTCTGCAAATTTAAAGAATTAACGACCATTTTAAATATCTCCAAAAGTTATTTAATCATGAACTTTAACACTCGTGATAAAAATTAATTGATAGTTTTTACTACAAGTATTTACAAAAATACACAAAACAAAAAGCCTGAAAAGCGTCTGTAAATAAAAAGTAGCTTATACCCCTTGAAGATTTTTATTTAGATGATATTATAAACTTCAAAGTCATGAAAAATAAAGAGGAACACTAAATGACCATTAATTTAGCCAGCAAACAACAGGTAATTGAAGAATATAAAAGAGACGTAAACGATACAGGCTCTGTAGAAGTTCAAGTTGCGCTTTTGACAGAAAAAGTAAAAGAACTTACAGAACACTTGAAAGAACACAAAAAAGATTTTCAAGGTCGTCGCGGTCTTTTAATGATGGTTGGAAAAAGAAAAAAACTTTTAGGATATCTTAAAAACGAAAATGTTGAGAGATATAGAGTTTTAATCGAAAGATTAGGAATCCGTAAATAAACCTGTAAAAGATTATTCAAAAGAGACTCTGTTAACAGAGTCTCTTTTTGTTAGAGTTAATATTGCTAAATATTTGTACTTCCGTCCTTTTTAATTTTATCAAGTGATTGCTTCTGTCCTACAAACTCTCTGGTCATTTCCTTAACAAATTTTAACGCTTCCATATCTCTTGCCATAGCATCTTTGAGAGCCACAATTTCTTCGATGGAAAGTTTTCCGACTTCCATTGAATCAAGATTTGAATCCCATATATTTTTAAAGTTTTCCCTTGTTTCTTCATCAAAACCGGGTAATTCGTTTATATAAGAAAGCCATAAATGAAATTGGTGAGAAAGAAAATAAATATTAACAGGTTTGTCATCAAGAACAAAAAGCTCAGGTGTTTTGTTTTCGATATTTAATTTGGCTCGAGAAATTATATTTAAAAGAATATTAAGAGCCAGAGCCTTAAATCCTTTTTTGGGGGGCAAAAAGCCTATTTGTTCCCTGAATAAAAACAAAACAGGCTTCATGTATCTAGATTTTATTACTCTAGTTCCTTTTAGTTTTATGAAGTTAACGAGAATTTCAGGATTTTCGACAGCTTCTTTTAAAATAAGCCTTGCTTCAGCGTTTATTTCTTCTTTTATAAATGTTTGTTTTGCATCAATAGAAAGAGAGTCATTTGAGGTAAAAAATTTTGCGGAAGTTTTGCTTGAAAATTTTCCCATTAATTTCCCTTTTATATTTTTCTGCGAAATTTTATGTGTTGCCGTAATTTTTTTTAATTTTTTTATAAGTGAATTTACAAAATTTTTCATAAGTCATGCCTCTTTTTAATTTGTTTTTGACTAAAAGTCGTAATTTTATATAAGAGATAAAATCTCTCAAAATACACCCTTATATTTATAAAAACAGTAAGGTTATATTTTTTGTTAGTTAAATATAAAAAATTGTTATATAGTTTCTAAAGTTATATAATCTTATTAAATAACTTTTTTGCCAATTTGGCATCTTAATAATTTTATGAAAACGAATTTATTTACCGTTAGTTTTGGAAAAGTCAAAGAATGAACCAGATATCTCCTGATAAAGAAACCCAAGTTATAAACAGTTACAATAAAAGAAAACTTGGGCAGCTAAAAAAAAGAAGAGAACTTCGCAAATCAAAGATTATTCTGACAAGGTTTCGATTTTTTGCGCGTATTTTTGCTATTTGTTTTCTTATTTGGGCTTTTTCAATAATCGTTCAATTACCTCAATGGTATTTAAACAAAAATATATTTATATCTTATCCAAACAAATATTTAGAAATTGAAGGGAACAAAATTGTTTCTGCAAGGCAAATACTTTCTAAACTTAAAAATCTTAAAATTCCTAATAAGCCTGTTTATCTGGTTAACACAAAATATATTGAAAATAGTATACTTGGGTTAACGCCTGTTAAGAAAGTTTTTGTCAGGAGATACTGGTTTCCTGCCAGGCTAAGAATTGTGCTTGATGAGAGAACTCCTGTTTTATCAATCGCACCGACTCCAAAAGTAGAACCTGTTGCGGTATTTACAAATGATGACGGCATCATCAAAATTATCGGCAAAGAATATCTGCCTTTGGCTTCATCAAAAGAAACTTATAAAGTGCTTACTTATGCGCCATTTGCTCTTTGGAAGCCTAATCAGGTGCAATATTTAACCAAGTTTGCTTTTTATATTGAGAATGCAACAAACCAGAAGCTTGAATATCTCGACATAAGAAACCCCGATGATGTATTTGTCCAACTTAAAGATGTTAAGTTAAGAATAGGCGGAATAAATGGAAGCACGATTTTTTCTAATATTGATAAAGTTATTCCTGTCCTTCCAGAAGCTTTAAAAACAAAAGATGAATTCGAATATATAGACTTACGATGGGATAATGTTTCCATAAAACTTAAAGATAAAAAGAAAGAAGAACCAAAAGAAAAAGCTGCCGAATAGCAGCTTTTCTTTTAAATTGTTATGAAAAAAAACTAACCTACAGCGTAAACGCTGATTTGAGTTTTATCTCTTCTGTGTTTTTCAAAAGTCACAACGCCATCAATAGTTGCAAATAATGTATCATCGGAACCGATGCCGACATTATTTCCGGGATGGAATTTTGTTCCTCTCTGACGTACTAAAATATTACCTGATCTAACAAGCTGACCGCCATATTTTTTAACACCGAGTCGCTGCGCATGACTGTCGCGACCATTTTTTGTTGAGCCTACACCCTTCTTATGAGCCATTAGGATTCACCACCTTTTCGAATTAATTTTCTTCTTTTTCTGTTTCTGTTTCTACAACTTCTACAGCAGTTTCCACAGTTTCTATAGCTTCTACTTTTTCAATTTTTTCAATTTTTTCTACTTTTTTTGCTGGTGCTTTTTTAGTAGTTTTAGGAGCTTTAGGGGCTTTTTCTTTTGTTTCAGTTTTGATTACTGTTTCTTTAGAGGATTCAGCAGCTAAAACAGAATCTTTTCCGGGGAAATCGATACTTTCTATCATAATTCTGGAAAATTGTTGTCTGTGTCCGTTTTTATTACGATAGCCTTTTTTACGTCTTTGTTTATAAACAAGAACTTTTTTGTCTTTTCCGTTTTTAAGTACGGTTACTTTTACTGTAGCACCTTCAAGATAAGGCTGACCGATTTGTGACTGGTCTCCTGCTACGATCATTACAACTTTATCGAGTTCAAGAGTTTCGTTTTCGTCTTTACCTAAAAACTCAACGTCAATATATCTGCCCTCTTGTATTTCGTATTGTTTTCCACAAGTTTCAACTATTGCAAGCATTTGCTCGTCCTTTATCTTTTCTCTTAATTATTATACATAAATAACACACGCTATAGAAGCGCATGGTTAATATAACAACATCATAATTTAATGTCAATTCATTTTATTTATCAGTTATTTTGAAAGGCTTTTAATAAATACTGCTCAATCGGCTTATGTAATCTTTAAAAAAACAGATTTAAAATAATTTTTTATGGAATGGGAGAAAACCTGTGAACAGGAATAGGTTGTTTTCATTTTTATTGGGACTATTTTTGTTTTTAAGTTGTCTTTTCTCTGAAACTGCATTTGCCGTAACAATCCAAACCGATGAATATGACAGTCTTGAAAGAGGAATTGTTCTCCAAAAATCACTTAGTTTGCAATTAAGAGGTGGATTGAAAGGATCTGAAAGTAAAATACTGATTAATGCACCTACCAGAAAAGTATGGAATGTGCTTGATGATAAGGAAAATCTCCCTAAGTTTATTCATCAGATAAAAAGAGCAAGTATTATTGAAGAAAAAAATGAACAGCAAAAAGTTGTTACAACCGTAAAATTATGTGATTTGCTGCCAAGTTTTAGTTATGTTCTTGTTTTTGACAGTTCTGAGAAATTCAGAAGAATGAAATTTAAAAAAACAGGAGGAGCTTTCAAAGAGCTTTATGGCTACTTTGAAATGATTCCGTATCAGGATAAAACGATACTCGCATACAGGATTTATTCAGACCCGGGCTTTTATATCCCTGAATTTATATGCAAAGCCATGAGAGGTGATGCAACAAAAATTATGAGATCTATAAAAAAAGAGGCCGAGAAGTAATTGTTCGATTTAATTATTATTCTGAACGAGTTTAATCTTCAAAGACTGCTCATCACAGCCGCTTCTGGTTTTACTCACGCTCCGCAAGAGAAATCTTATTGATTATATTTGTGGTTGAACGTCCTTCAACAAAGGGAATAAACTGGATTTTCCCACCGCCCTGCTTTATCACAGCTGTTTCAGGAAGAGTTTCTTCCGTATAATCCCCGCCTTTTACATGGATATCGGGTTTGATTTTATCAAGAATGTTGATAGGCGTATCTTCATTAAAAATCACCACATAATCTACTGAAGAAAGAGCCGACATGACTTCTGCCCTGTCATCCTGATGATTTAGCGGTCTTGTAGGGCCTTTGAGCCTTTGTACTGATTCATCCGAATTCAAACAAACCACTAAAACATCTCCAAGCTCTTTTGCGTGTTTCAGGTATCTTACATGACCGGCATGGATTATATCAAAGCAGCCGTTTGTAGTTATAATAGTCTTATTTTGATTTTTCACTTCGCTGATTATATTTAAAAGTTGGTTTAATTCGACAACTTCGCCCATTTGCTTTCCTCTTTTTCCTTATTGTAATTGCAATTTGTACATCTTTAACCGGGGGAAATCAAAGAACGGGTATTATCTATTAACCTCTGCTTCTTCGTTTTCCATAAGATGAAGTTCGATAATATGTTTTAATTCTTTTGGAGTTACAGCAGTGGTTCCGATTTTTCTGACTGCAACACCTGCGGCATAATTTCCAAGCTCCATAGAAACTTCCACGTCTCCGTAAGAAGCAAGTAATGCCAGCGAAATTCCTGAAATCAGGGAATCTCCCGCTCCTGTTACATCATAAACTTCTGAGGTTACAGCAGGAATTTGTTTTGTTTCGCCGTTAGTATAAAGAAGAATACCGTCTTCTCCAAGAGTAACCATTACATAATCAAGTTCAAGCTGTTCTTTTACTTTTTGCGCCAGAATCTCAGGAGTAGTACCGGCCGGTGATTTCGTTGCAGTCTCTGCTTCCAGCCTGTTTGGGGTAATCAGGGTTGCTCCCGAATATTTACTGTAATCTAAGCCTTTAGGGTCAACGAGAACAGGCTTTTTATGAAGTTTTGCAAGTTTTATAAGCTCATGAGTAAGTTTATTGGTCAGTACGCCTTTTGAATAATCTGACAATAAAATCAAATCTATTGATTCTATAGACTCAGAAACTTTTTTGATAATTTCAAGCTCAGTGTTTTCAGAAATTTCGTCTTTAACCTCTCTGTCAAACCTGACAAGCTGGTGATGATTATGCGTTATAAGTCTTGTTTTTATAGTGGTCGGGCGTGTTTCATCTTTAATAATACAGGATATATCAATATTATTCTTTGAAAGAATTTCTTCAAGTTTGTCAGAAGAAGAATCTTTTCCGACAATTCCTGCCAAACAGACCTTCCCTCCGAGAGTTCTTATATTATTTGCAACGTTTGCCGCTCCTCCAAGGATATAAGAATATTTGTTTACTTCAAGCACAGGCACAGGGGCTTCAGGAGAAAGTCTGCTGGCTTTTCCCCAGATATATTCATCAAGGATGATATCTCCTATGACAAGTACTTTAAAATTTTTGAAGTTGTCGATTATTTTAAAAAGTTTTTCTTTATTTGACATATTTATATGCCTGCTCCATCGTTATATTCTTCGTCATTTTCTTCGTTAGGACACTCACAACAATTTGTATCCTGTCTTACTATTTGTTTAAGCTCTTTTATTTCGCTGGTAAGCTCTCCTAAAGCATCTTTTATCGGATCAGGTATTACATTGTGTTGCAAATTATGGCTTTTTTGACCTTTATGAACAACTATTCTTCCGGGGATTCCTACTACCGTTGAATCATCAGGAACATCTTCTATAACAACAGAACCTGCGCCAATTCTTACATTGTTTCCTATTGTTATATTACCAAGAATTTTTGCACCTGAGCCTACAACAATATCATTTTTAAGAGTTGGATGTCTTTTGCCTGTTTCTTTGCCTGTACCGCCAAGCGTTACACCCTGATAAATCAAAACATTATCGCCTATTATTGCAGTTTCTCCAATAACAACACCCATTCCGTGGTCTATAAAAAACTTTCTGCCTATTTCTGCCCCCGGATGAATGTCTACGCCCGTAATTATTCTGGAAAGATTTGAAATTATTCTCGGCAGAAGAGGAACTTTATTCACATATAATTTATGTGCGGCTCTGTGCAGCAAAATCGCATGAAGCCCCGGATAGCATATAATCACCTCAAGAATGGTTTTGGCTGCAGGATCATTGTCAAAAATAGTTTGTATATCTTCTTTAATTCTCGATAAAAACATTTTCCTACCTTGAAAATTAATTAAAAAATTTCTATTTTATTAATATAAAACATTAGTTAATAAATTACAATTTTAAAATATTAAGAAACATTAAGTCGGGTTTTTCAGTGATAATGGTGAATTTTATTTTTATGAAGGATTTATCCTGCCACATGCTATCAATTTATTTATTCAGGAGTTTTTAAACAGTAGAAATAAATTTAAAATAAGAGGAAATTTATGAGCATTTCACTTCTCTCTTCGAATTATGAAAAACAAAAAACCGGTTTTGGTATGGCGGTTAAAGTGAAACCAAGAACACCGCAACAAATAAAAGAATTGAAAGAATTTCTTAGCGAACTTTACGGTAGCAGTGATAATTTTAAAGGCATTGTGAAAATAAGCGAGCGTAAATCTTCGGTAAAAAGATCTCAACCTCAGCTTAACCCGATTATTGTGAAATTTTCTGAAGCTGTTGGTTATCTAAATTCACGCATTAAAATTCTGCCTGACAGTGTTCTAAAGTTTTTGGAAAAAAAATCCGAAACAGGGACACATATATTTATCGGGCATAATCAATTATCTGAAAAACTTCTTGCTGATGATTTAAAAGAGGCAGGTTTTAAAGTGAGACAAACGCCTTTTTTGAAAGATTAGAGATTCCGTCAGAAAATCAATATAAATAAATTTTAATTTCGGAAAATAAACATAAAAAGATAGCGGGTATTTCCCGCTATCTTTTTATGTTTGAGATTTTACTTCGGCAAGGTGCCGAAATATTATTGTCTTGACCACTGCCTTAAATCATTAACATCAATAGTAATAGCTCTTTGAGCGAAGGCCTGATTGATTTTTTGGTTTATTTGTTCGTCTTTAGATCCTTTATAGACTTCTTTCATTGCTCTAAATATAGTTTGTCTTTCTTTTCTATCTCCATTTGTTAATAACAAAGTGCCATCTTTATTTTGATCAACATAAGAATTTTTAAATGGGGTTCTCCTCTTAGAGAATAAATTTTTGGAGGATGTTGTTCAAAAATTTATCTAATTGCTTATTTAAATGCTCTCTTGATTTTGATAATTCTAAAAAATGATTTGATAAAATATCAGATAATTTTAATTCTTGTGTGTTTTTTAAGGCAGGTTCAAGATATTTTATCAAAGGGAATTCTTCAGCTATTTTTAATGCAATTTTATAACTTTTTTTATTAGGCGATTCTTTTACAAAATTAGTCACCGCTTCAGCAACTTTTTTGGTAATTAAAAGTTCGTCCAGAGGATAATTTACATTTACACTTGGAGCTTTTCTGGCAGCTAAAGCAGATTTAAGAACTTTCTTCATTTTATAATTCCCCAATATTCCTGTAAAAGAAATATTTTGCTCATTCTTAATCATGTTTATTTACCTCTTATACCGCTCGTAAAAGTAATTGATAAATGAAAAATAATAAGCAAAAGCGGTGTAGCTTATTAGGAGTTTATTTAAAAATTCAATTTCATATGAGGTCAAAAACCACTCAAAAAAAAGTTGAGACAGTTTCGCATTGAAATCGCAACACTTTGTTACAATCGTTACAAGGATTTTTTATAGAAGAGCCTGTCTTGTTAAAAATATAAAAATTAAGATATAAGCTTTAAAGACTCGTTTTAGGGACTGCGGTTAAAAGAATAAAGGGCTTGTTTGAGAAGGCGGTTTTGATTTTAACAAGGCAGCTTCTAAATTTTTGCTAAGTTTTTTATATTTAATTTAAAATCGTATAATATAATTAGGAATAAACATTTTTGAGGAAATTTTTAAAAATATGTATAAATATGGAGTAAGACTATTAAAAAACAGACTGTATCCTGTTAAAATGCCAAAAAATTGTGAAGAAGAACTTCAACACGGTCAAATGGTTCTTATTACAACAGAAAAAGGTCAAGAAGTAGCTAAAATATTAAGAATTTCCCAATGTGTTTTTCAAAAATGGGGCGATCAGCTTCCTGAACCTCTTCCTTATGTAAGAGCATTGAGCGCTGTAGATTTACAAAGATATGAAATTATACAGGAAAGAGAAACCGCTGCTTTTCTCAAATGTACAGAGCTTATTGAAACGCATTCATTAACTATGAGGCTTATCAGCACAAAATATACATTTGATGAAAAAAAAGTAACTTTTTATTATACAGCTCCTCACAGAGTTGATTTTAGAAATCTGCTTAAAGATTTAACACAAACTTTTAGAAAAGTCCGTATTGACTTGCGACACATCGGGGTCAGAGATGAAACAGCTATCATTGAAGGAATAGGACTTTGCGGAAGACAGTTTTGCTGCTGTTCTTTTCTTTCTAACTTTGAGTCTATAAATATAAAACTGGCAAAAGATCAGGGAATGCCGATTAATCCGAGCAAAATTTCCGGTGTATGCGGACGTCTTTTGTGCTGCCTAAATTATGAATACTCAAATTATATTGATGCCGCAGCGGATATGCCGCCTATAGGCAGTAGTGTAATGACTCCTGACGGCATAGGAAAAGTAGCCGCACTGCATTTTCTTAATGCAAATATTGTTGTAAAACTTGAAGATGGAAGAGTTAAAGAATTCGGTAAAAAAGAAATCGAAATGCTCGAAGAGGATATTGGCAATATAGAACTGGATTACACTGTCGGCTATCAGGATGAAGATGAAACTGAAGTAATAAATATTGCCGAACTTGAAGAGGATGACTCAAGCTATACCACTAATATATAATTTTAAAGTTATTGAAAATCTGTACATTAAGCAAAGAATAACTTAAAATGTTTTATAAGCGTAAAAAATAGGATTACCTAATTGCAAGTTGTATCAGTAGACGATCTAATAAATTATAAACTGCTCCCGTTTGACGTTTTTAATGAAAACGGGAAAAGACTTTTTGAGGCAGGAGAAACTCTAACTCCGGGCAAGATTTTGCAATTAAAATATATGCCTGTTCTGTACATAAAAGAAAAAACTGAAGATCTTGAAATTATAGATTTTGATTATGATGAAGATTCAGCTTATTCAAATACAAAAAATGCCGAAGATGAAGAAATCAAAAAAATTTATCAAGCTTATGATATTAAAGATCAATATGAAAATGAAACTTCCGTAATTCCGATCAAAACTCAAAAAGCTATAAAAAACCAGTTTAAGAACATTCTTGATTCTTTTGACAAAGAAGGTATTAAAGATACGGCTGCATGCTTTGACGTGAGAGACAAAATTGTTGAAGAAATTTTGCCGGAAGTCAATAATATTCTTTACAAATCTCAATTACGATTAACCGGTGATTATAGTTATTCTCATGGAATAAATGTTGCGATGCTCAGTACTGTCCTGGCAGATAAATTAAAAATGGGACAAAATTCAATACAGGAAATAACCCTTGCGGCAATGCTTCACGACATTGGGAAAACCAGACTGCCAAAACAGGTGCTTGAAAAAACAGCCCTTTCCCCTGCTGAAACAAAGCTTATTCAACTTCATCCGCGTCTGGGGTACAAAATAATCACAGAAGAACTCAAGCTTTCTGAAAACATAGCCAAAGTTGCCTTGCAGCACCATGAGAGAGGAGACGGCTCCGGTTACCCTTACGGGCTTTCAGGCAACAAAATAGCTTTCGAATCTCATATCGTAATGGTATGCAATCTTTATGATGATTTAACTTCGGGAAAAGGTCTTATAAAAGTCAGTAATTCCAAAGAAGCTATAAAAATTCTTCTTGAAATAGGCTCAAAATGGTTTAGGACAGACGTGCTTTATACTTTTGTTCACATGACAAATTATAACGATGATTCTACTATTTATAATTATTAAATTAGACTGTCCCTCTGAGGCAACAGGATTAATTAACAGTTTGTATTAAAGGCTTTTAGACTAAATTGCCAAAATCGTCATTGCGAGCATAGCGAAGCAATCTATAAAAATAAAAGGGACAGATGTTTCGCTTTGCTCAACATCTGTCCCTTTTTGGTTTTAAGCTTAAATACTTTTTTGAACAGATTCTTCGGACTAAAGCCCTCAGAATGACAATATCAATATTCATGTAGATTTCGACTATCCTGCAATTCACGTTAAAACGAATTTGTTTCCAGAAAAACCGGCAAAGCTGGATTTTCCCGAAAAAGAAAATACTTTACGAGCGCGAATTGGTATTAAAATACAAAAAAATACCTTTTCCGGTAATATTATGAAAAAAATTTAGCTGAATTGACCGTATATAAATTTAAATAAACAATTTAAACTCTATAAATAACCATTAAAAAATTTAATATGACAAAATCTTAAGTTACAAATTGTAAATGTTTATATAAATAATTTTTGTCGGCTTAAATACTTGTTTTCAGAGAAATTAAACCCTATAAAAATTTATTTGCAGATAAATCAGAATACAAATTTGTTCCGATGGCAAAATCCTCTTAATTAAGGGGGCGGAGGTTCATTTGAAAGAAAATTTACGCTTAATTTATAAGAATATGAACCTTACGGAGTTGATAATCAAATGTCAGCAAGACGATAAGCTTGCGCTCGAAGAATTGATAAAAAGACATGAAAAAATAATCTATAATACTTTGTACCACCTTGATCCTAACAGGGTAGATATAGCTGATATAGCGCAAGAAGCCCTTTTTCGGATGACAAGGGGGATTAAAACACTTAAAAAACCTGTAACTTTTAAATTCTGGCTAAATCAAATAATAATAAATCTTTTTTATGACGAGCTTAGAAGAAAAACCAGAAGGCTTGCTACAATATCGATAGATACACCTTATATGAATACAGGGGAAGACGAAGCAAGTCCCTCAAGAGATATCGCCGACACAGGCAAAATGCCTGAAGAAAAAACGTTGAATAAGGAGCTTGACGAAGTAATCAAAGAATCTATAAACGATTTGCCCGAACAATTCAGGCTGGTTATCGTTTTAAGGGAACTACAGGGATTAAGCTACGAAGAAATAGCCGAAATTACAAAAACTAACATTGGTACAGTTAAATCAAGACTCGCAAGAGCAAGAACAAAACTTCAGAACCAGATTAAACCTTACCTTGAACATGAAAGAGGTGATGAATGACAGATATTTTTTCAAAATCCGATGTTTGCAGCGAAATTTCTGAAGATTTATCGGCTTTTATTGATGATGAGTTGTCAAAAGAACAGCTTGCAAAAGTTTATGAACATTTGCTTGAATGTAATTATTGCAGGCAGGCTTACAAAGAATTGAAAACAACTCAAAAAGCCATTGCTAATTATTTTAAACATTCAACCGAAGAACTGGAAATTCCTGAAAAAACGAATACGGACAATATTATAAGTAAAATTGTCTTTACTCAAAAACGAAGAAAAATTATTTATTCCGTTGCAGTCTTGGGGGTTTTATCAATTTTATCGTATTTTTCTATAGAAATAATTAATTTAAATTCATCGGAAAAAGAAGTTTTGCATAAAGTGAAATTTACAAAAGAAAAACCTGCTTTAGCGCCTTTGCCAACTATATCGAAAGAATTTGCGAAGAAATTAAAAGATCTGCCGCTTCAAAAAAACAATTGATTAATTAAAAAACCTGCCCAACTGTAAAGATTTTGTCAAACTTTTGCCATATTTAAAGAAAAAATATACTCTTTTATTTATATAAACTTATTTTAGTCTAATATATATCTTTGGATTAATAGCCGGGTAATCTCGGGAACGATGCAAGCATCTTCCCAACTTAATAACATGAAAGAGATAAAAGAATCAGGGAGAGCCTCAAAATGTGGCAGAGAATGAGTTCAAGCCTTACGGGTCAGCAAAGCTGTCTTTCAGGCTTATTAACTCCAATTTCGCAAAAAAATTCGAGAAAATTTTATATCATTATTTTTATGACGCTCGGTGTGGTGCTTTTAGGTGCGCTTTCAGCTAAAGCCCAGATGGCTGTTCCAAATATTGACATAAACTTTAAAAATGCCTCTTCCCCTCAGGAATTTAGCAAAGGGTTGCAAATTTTAATATGGCTTACTGTATTGACGCTTGCTCCGAGTATTTTTATTATGACAACGGCTTTTACAAGGATTGTAATAGTTCTTTCTCTAACAAGACAGGCCATAGGTACTGCCCAACTTCCGCCTACTCAGGTTATAGTCGGATTAGCATTGATGCTTACTTTCTTTGTAATGTCTCCAACGATTGGAGAAATAAACGAAAAAGCACTTCAGCCCTATATGAAAAGTGAAATAACACAGGAAGCTGCCCTAAAAAGGGGTATTGAACCATTAAGGCAGTTTATGTTCAGGCAAACAAACGAGGGAGATCTTGCTCTTTTTGTTAAGTTAAGCAAAATTGAAAAACCGACCTCTATGGTTGATATTCCTACTTTTGTTTTAATGCCGGCTTTTGTAATAAGCGAGTTAAAAACAGCTTTTGAAATCGGATTTTTGATTTTTATTCCGTTTCTGGTAATAGATATCGTAATTTCAAGCATACTTGTGTCAATGGGTATGATGTTTTTGCCGCCTACAATGATAGCTCTTCCGTTTAAGATAATACTTTTTGTACTTGTAGACGGCTGGCATTTAATAGCAAAATCTCTGGTCATGGGCTTTTCGTAATGACAAACTACTAATAATTGAGGAAAATAAAATTGTCCCAAATGGAATTTATTACAATATTGCAACAAACAATGCTCCTAATTCTAAAATTAGCAGGACCTGTCTTGCTTGTAAGTATGGGAGTAGGGCTTAGTATCGGTGTTATTCAATCGGTTACTCAAATTCAGGAAGCAACTTTAACTTTTGTTCCAAAAATTTTGGCAGGTATTTTAACTATTATTTTCCTTGCCCCATGGATGGTTGAAATGTACATAACCTTTACAAACGACCTGTTTACAAATCTTCTGACATATATACACTAATTATTAGCTAATTAAAAAGATCATAAATCTTATGACACACGATTTTTCTATATTTTTTTCAACTGAAAGCATTATTACTTTTATTCTGGTTCTTTCAAGATTAACCGGAATGCTCACAACTGCGCCATTATTTTCCACCTTCCCTATTCCAATGCAGGTAAAGGTAGCTCTTGCGGCCTTATGTGCATTTATTATGTACCCTTTTGTGCTTCAGAATACAAATTTTTCTGCTCCGCATGACCTTATTTCTCTTTCTATTTTACTGTTTAAAGAAACCGCTGTAGGTGTACTTATAGGTTTTGCATCTTCTCTTTTATTTACTGCCGTTGAAATTGGCGGACAGATTTTAAGTATTCAAATGGGTCTTGCTATTGCTAACGCCCTTGACCCCGTAACAAAACAGCACACTCCTATAGTCGGGCAGTTTTATTTATTTATTGCAAGTATGGTTTTTATTACTTTAAACGGCCCTCAATGGCTATTTTCTACAGTTTATGACAGCTATCATTCAATTCCGATAGGTTTGAATTTTAGTTTTTCGGGTCAAATAACCCAACAATTGCTTTTTTTCGCAGGACAACTTTTTTTAATAGCTTTTAGTATAATAATTCCTGTTTTTTCCATACTCATTATCAAGACTATATTGTTGGGCGTTATTTCTAAAATTTTGCCTCAATTAAACGTATTCATGGTTGCAATGCCTTCTCAAATATACGTGGGACTTATGCTTATGTTACTATTAATGCCATCTACAACGATTTACCTCTCAAAACTTTTTAGCGAACTGCTTTCAAATCTAAACGGTATTTTTGTTTGATAAGTAATTATTAAGGAAAGTAAATGACAGACGAACGGACAGAAAAGGCGACGCCCAAGCGAAGGCAGGATTCAAAAAATGAAGGGCAGGTATCCAAAAGTCAAGATCTTAACATGGCTGTTACTTTGACAATAAGTTTTTGGGTTCTTTCTATTTTTGCGCCGTTTGTTAGCGAAAAACTCAGGGATATTACGGTAAACACACTTTCAAATCTGAATCCTCATCTTGTTACCAAAGAAAATTTTGTCGGTTTTTTTAGTAATTATGTATGGTCTGCAATAAATATACTTTTACCGATAATGCTTTTTATAATGCTTGCAGGTGTAGCAATAAACTTTATACAGGTTGGTCCGATATTTACAACAAAAACTATTACGCCTGATTTTTCTAAACTAGGTCCTGAAAAACTAATTAAAGGTTTTCAAAAATTTTTTCAGCTGAAAAGTTTTGTTGAATTGGCCAAATCCATTATTAAAGGCTCAATAGTCGGAGCCATAGGTTATTCTGTTATTAAAAAAAGAGAAGTAGAACTTGTTTCCCTTTTGGGGTCTGATATCATGACCTCTATTCATGTAATAGGCAGTGTTTTATTTGAAATATTCTTTCAGATTTGTTTGGTACTTTTTGTCCTCGGCATAATCGATAAAAAATATCAGGATTATGAATATGAAAAATCTATCAAAATGACTAAGCAGGAAACAAAAGACGAACGCAAAAATCAGGAAGGAGATCCTATGATTAAATCAAAAATCAGAGGAATCCAAATGCGTTTTGCTATGCAAAGGATGATGGGTTCTGTTCCTTCTGCTGATGTTATAATTACAAACCCGACTCATTATGCCATCGCCTTAAGATATGACACAACAAAAGCGCCTGCTCCTCAGGTTGTAGCAAAAGGTGTGGATTTTGTGGCTTTTAAAATAAGAGAAATTGCCGAAAATAATAAAATTCCTGTAGTTGAAAATAAACCGCTTGCCCGAACATTGTATAAAATTGTACCATTGGATGGAATGGTTCCGGCAGAATTATATGTTGCAGTAGCAGAAGTATTGGCCTATGTATATAAAACAAACAGAAGTAAAGGGAACATCAGATAGTCATGGGTAATTTCAAATTAAGCGATTTATCTAAAAATAACGATATAATACTGGCAATAGTTCTTGTCGTTATTATAGGCATGATGATTATTCCCCTGCCTCCGTTTTTGATAGATATACTGCTTACAATAAATATTTCTCTGGCTATAATAATACTTCTTGTCTGTTTATATACAACAGAACCTCTTCAATATTCTTCATTTCCGACCATATTGCTTATGGCAACACTCTTCAGGCTGGGGCTTAACGTTAGTGCGACAAGACTAATACTGCTTCACGGCAGTGCAGGAGAAGTAATAACAGCTTTCGGACAGTTTGTTGTGGGTGGTAATTATGTTGTAGGTGTTGTAATATTTATAATTCTTGTAGTTATCAACTTTATGGTTATCACAAACGGTGCCGGAAGAGTCGCAGAAGTTGCAGCCAGATTTACATTGGATGCAATGCCGGGAAAACAGTTAAGCGTTGACGCTGACTTGAATTCAGGAATAATTACAGAAGAGGAAGCAAAACAAAAAAGAAAAGATTTTCAAAGAGAAGCAGATTTTTACGGAACTATGGATGGTGCCAGCAAATTTGTAAAAGGAGATGCAACAGCAGGGATATTCATTACTGTTGTAAATATTGTCGGCGGCTTTATTATTGGGATTGTCCAAAATCATTTGTCATTTGTCCAATCAGCAGCAACTTATACAATTTTAACAGTCGGAGATGGTCTTGTATCACAGCTTCCTGCGCTTATTATTTCTACAGCAACAGGTTTGATTGTAACCAGAGCGGGCGGAAAAGAAACCGGCTTAAGCAAAGATATTGAAAATGAAATGTTTGGCAATCCTAAAGTCCTTGGTGTTGTTTCAGGACTTTTACTCTTATTAGGCTTTGTTCCCGGCTTGCCTAAAATGCCTTTCTTCCTTATAGGCGGATTTCTCGGGGTATTGAGTTTTTGGAAGCTTAAAGATATAAACAAAGAAAAAGAAGACGAGATAAAAGCAAAAGACTTAGAAACGTCACAATCCAAAAAAACTAAGAAAAAAGCTTCTAAAGAAAGCGTAATGGAGTTATTAAATATTGAACCTATAGAAATAGAAATAGGATACAGGCTTGTACCTCTTCTTGATATTGAACAGGGAGGTGATTTGCTCGAAAGAATCGCCCAAATAAGAAGACAAACTGCGATTGATTTAGGAATTATACTTCCTTCAATAAGAGTTAGAGATAATTTACAACTTCCTGCAAATAATTATCAAATAAAATTAAGAGGAATCCCTATAGAAACAGGTGAAGTGTACTCTGACAGGCATCTTGCAATGAATGCAGGAGCAGGAGATGATGACCCTAATTTGAAAGGGATAACTGCGGTTGAACCGGCTTTTGGGTTGCCTGCCTTATGGATTGCGGAAAAAGACAAAGAATACGCTGAATCAGAAGGTTATACAGTTGTTAGCGCTTCAGCAGTAATTTCAACTCACATCACTGAAGTTATAAAGAAAAATTCCTCAGAAATTTTGACAAGACCTGACGTGCAAACACTTATTGAAAACCTTAAAAAGCAATCTGAAGCTTTTGTAGAAGATGTATTTAAGGATAATAATATTACGACATCGGAAGTTCATATGGTCTTACAGAATTTATTGCGTGAAAAAGTACCTATAAAAGATTTACAGACAATCCTTGAAACATTAAGCACTTATCAAAGAATAAATAAAAACCCTGATTTCCTCACTGAACAGTGCAGGATGGCACTTTCAAGAAGTATATGCAAACAAAATTTGAGTGATTCGGGAGAATTGCTTGCTATAACTATTTCTCCCGAAATAGAAAATACGATTGCAACAGGAATAAGCAATGACGGACAAAGTTTGAGCCTTGAACCGAATTTTACAAGGAAATTAATAAGCAGTCTTAATTTGGAAATTGAAACAGCGCTTAAATCTACAGGCAATCAGCCGGTAATTTTATGCAGTTCTCCTATACGTATGGCGTTTAGAAGACTAATAGAAAGAACTTTTCCGCAAATTAGCGTTATGTCCTATAACGAAGTACCCGGAAATATTAGCGCTCGCTCAGTCGGAATGGTAAAAGTTTGAAAATAAAAAAGACCGGAAGTAGGGCTAATCCGGTCTACAATTAAAACAGACGGTTAAGTGAGAATGAATAAAGCATCCTATTATATAACCAGAAATAAACAGCATATAAAATTGCCCGGGTGTGCGTATTTAAGGCTAATTTTTACAGTTCAACGTGTTTAAAATCCGGATCGGTTTTAAACATCTTATATGCAGAAAGAACGCTTTTGTCCTTATCTTTCGTTTCAAACATTATGTCAAAATTCAGATGCAAGTATTTTAAGAAAAATTCTTTAAATTCTTGCAAATTTATTGATTCAGAATGACTTCCCGACCTTGATGCTTCTTTTTGTGTTGAATAATGGATATCAGGTATTTCTGTTTTATTGTCCCACGTTGAAAAAAATGTTTTAAGTATAGCTTCAATATCTTTGTCACGGGGCTGTTGCGTATTTAAAACCTCGTGATGCAAATTATCAAATACAAGCGGTATTCCTACTGCTTCATTAATCTTAGTCAAATCCCATACATTGTAGTTTTTGTCGTCATTTTCAAGAGTAAGTCTTGCTTTGAAATTTTTCGGAAGTTCTTTATAAACTTTAATGAACCGTTTTATGGCTTCTGTTTTATCTCCGTAAACTCCGCCTGCATGAAATACGATTTTGTGAGAAGAATCAAGCTCAAGCGCGTCAAGAAATTTTATATGCCATTCCAGTTCTTTAATTGAACTTTTCACCACCTCCGGTCTCGGCGAATTCAAATAGACAACCGGACTTGGATGCATTGCAACCCGAAAATTATTTTCTTTTATATAAGTGCCTATAGCCGGAAACTCATCTTTAAAATCCTTCCACCATTCGATTTTATTGATTTCATGAGAAGCAAACGGGATAATGTCAGAGCTTATCCTGAAATGATAAATATTATTTTCTTTGTTCCATTCAAGAACCTGCATTAAACCGTCAAGATTTGACTTTATAAGCCCTCTAAGTCTTAAATCAGTGGCGTTTGCAAGTCTGCATGTCCTGTTTAAAGGAATTCCTGTTGTTAAGTTTATACAGGCATATCCAAGTCTATGTTTCATCATTTATTAAGTCCTAATGATTACAATTTTACTATATCAGGATTTGGCGGGAATTTTATCCCTCTTTTTTATAAAATTAATTTTCTTATATAATAAGTATAATTATTTATTATGAGGAAAAATAAAGTACATGAATAATGCACAAAATATTTCAGGAAAAGAAATAAGACAAAAATTTATCAATTTTTTCAAAGAAAAACATAACAGCATACATATCCCGAGTTCAAGCTTAATACCGGATAACCCGACTGTTTTACTGACAACAGCGGGAATGCTTCAGTTTGTTCCGATATTTTTAGGGTATGAAGCCCCGCCAAATCCTCCAAGAGCTGTAACAGTCCAAAAATGCGCTCGCGCAGGCGGAAAAGATTCTGATATAGAAAACGTGGGAAGAACTCCACGCCATCACACTTTCTTTGAAATGCTCGGAAATTTCAGTTTTGGTGATTATTTCAAAAAAGAAATTATTCCCTGGTCATGGGATTTTGTAACAAACGAGATCGGCCTGGATAAAAGCAAACTTTGGGTTACAGTATTTGAAACAGACGATGAATCCTTTGAAATATGGAAAAATGATGTAGGAATCCCTCAAGAAAGAATTTTAAGAAAAGGAAAGAAAGATAATTTCTGGGGTCCTCCCGGTCCTACAGGACCTTGCGGGCCTTGTACGGAAATTCATTATGATTTAGGCGGGGAATACAAATGCGATCATCCTCAATGCGGCATAGATACCTGTGAATGCGACAGATATGTCGAAATTTGGAATCTTGTTTTTATGGAACTCAACAAAGACGAGGAAGGCAACTATACTCCACTTGAAAAGAAAAACGTAGACACAGGCATGGGGCTTGAAAGAGTCACTATGGTTGTAAACGGGCACACTTCTACTTTTGATACTGACTTGTTGCAGCCTATTGTTAAAAAAGTATGCAAATTATCAGGAAAAAACTATAAAGACAACAAAAAAGACGACATAAGCATAAGAATAATTACAGACCACGCGCGCTGCGTAACTTTCTTGATTTCTGACGGGCTGATCCCCGGCAATGAAGGCAGAAATTACGTCCTGAGAATGATTTTGAGAAGGGCTTTAAGACATGGCAAAATTCTCGGAGTAGAACTTCCTTTCTTGTTCAAAATAGTGGATACTGTCGTTGAAAATTACAAAGAAACTTATCCTGAGCTGGAAAATAACAAAGAAAAAGTAATTTCTATCATCAAAAAAGAAGAAGAAAGATTTAGACAGACAATAGACAGAGGTGTTAATCTTCTTGAAGAAATAATTGGAAATTCTTCAGACACAAAAGTTCTATCAGGAGAAGAAGCGTTTAAACTTTATGATACTTTTGGTTTTCCACTTGAATTGACTAAAGAAATCGCCGAGGAAAAAGGCTTTTCTGTGGATGTTGTCGGATTTAACAAGGCTATGGAAGAACAAAAAGTCAGAGCCAGAGGTGCAAGAACTGCGGTAAGGCTTACTGATGATACAATTTATATTGATATATTCGAAAAGTTAGGCGCAACGAATTTTGTAGGGTATACCGAAAATAAATCGGAAGACAGCCTGATAAAAGTTATTATAAAAGATGGTACAATTTCTGATTCGGCTGATGAAGGAGATATTGCAGAAATAATCTTAGATAAAACTCCTTTTTACGGGGAATCCGGCGGTCAGGTAGGTGATACCGGCATAATTAAAAGCGAAAATTTCGAAGCGGAAGTGTTAAACACTACTAAATTCAACGATTTATTTATCCATAAAGTCCAAATAAAAAATGGTGAAGCCAAAATCGGAGAAAAAATTTCTGCTGTGATAGATGAAGCAAGAAGAAAAGATATAATGATTCATCATACAAGCGCGCATCTTTTGCAATCGGCTTTGAGGGAAGTTCTGGGCGATTCTGTTGCTCAGGCCGGTTCTCAGGTAGATCCTGACAGAACAAGATTTGATTTTTCTTTTGACAGAGGATTAAGCGAACAGGAAGTCGAAAAAATCGAAAATATCCTTAACAAATGGATAAACGAGAATTACAAAAGACAAACTCTGGAATTGTCGATAGCTGAAGCCAAAGATTCAGGTGCAATCGCTCTGTTCGGTGAAAAATACGGTGATAAAGTAAGGGTTGTTTCCATTGAGGGCGTGAGCAAAGAACTTTGCGGAGGGACTCATGCAGATTCCACAGGCGAAATAAGACTTTGTAAAATTGTTTCAGAAAGCGCAATTGCCGCTGGAACAAGAAGGATTGAGCTTGTTTGCGGGCAAAAAGCCTTTGACTATTTAAACAGTTACTATAAAGAACTTAATAAAGTATCCAAAAAACTAAAAATTCCACCTGCTGAAGTAACCGAAAGGCTTGAAAAACTTCAGGATGAACTGAATCTAAGCCAAAAACTCATTGAATCACTTGAAACGGAAATTGCGGAAAGTAAAATTGATTCGCTTTCAGACCAAGCTGTTGTAATAAATGACGGAAAACTTCTTGTGGCAAGAGTTGATGGGATTCCTTCAAAGGCTTTAAGAGGGCTTACGGAAAAAATCGGTGACAAATTGGGCAACAGTATTATTGTGCTTGCCTGTGTCGAAGATGAAAAGATTTCTATCACAAGCAAAGTTTCGCAAAATTTTATTACTAAGGGAATAAATGCAGGTCAACTTGTGAATGAAGTTGCATCAAAATGCGACGGTAAAGGCGGAGGCAAACCAAATTTTGCGCAGGCCGGCGCAAAGGATGTTTCCAGGCTTACTGAAGCAATTCTGGAGATAAATCAGTCAATAACATTAAGAGTTAAAGAATAAAATTAAATGGATTGCCACGTCAGCTCTTCAAACTTCCTTTCAATGACAGAGTGGTTAATTTATTTTGCAATTTGAGTTAAATAACGTTTAATTTTTTTCAATTCGGGTATATATAATTTGTGGAGCGGATGGCTCCGATTTAAGGGAAAGCTTAAAGTTAGCTTTAAGAAGGCTGTGTTAAAAGCACAGCCTTCGTCTATTTTTGCTGCAATTTTAATTTTTGCCTGCAAGATATTATTGTCTTTTTTCTGCTTGTGCTTTGAGTAAAGAAACGTGAACATCTCAAAATGCCTGTAAGCTCTCTCTAAACAAGAAATTTCTAAAATAATTTTCTTGTTTTCTTAAGCTAAAGGTGCAAAATACTTAATAAATATGATATATTGAACCTAACAAAAATGGGTCTATTCTATTAATTCATCTCTTGCTGTAAACGTAAAATTTTATTGTAAAAACAAAATTCAAAATACCTTCTAAGACAGTTTAAAAAACAGCTTAGGGTCTTTGTTGTAAAGAACAGGGAAAAAGGACGGCTATTTATGACATGAATTTTATCAAAAAAATGTATTTGTTTTTTAAAAATAATGGTTGTTTAAAACGCGTTTTAAAAGTATAATCAACAAATAAATTAAACAAGAAAATTTAAGCTCTTTAAAAATACCCTGTGGCTTTTGTGTTATGAAAAAATATTTAGATGAAGGATAAGGTGATAAAAATTAAAATATTAATTGTAGATGATGATTTTACCAGCAGAAAAATACTTTTGAAATACCTTTCCGAATACGGACAATGCGATGTTGCAGTCAATGGGAAAGAAGCTGTTGAAGCTTTTAGGCTGGCATTTGATGAGAATGAAGCTTACGATTTTATTTGCCTTGATATTATGATGCCCGAAATGGACGGGCAGGAAGTACTTAAAGAGATCAGGCAATTTGAAAAACAAAAAGAAATATATGGCCTTGACGGAGTTAAAATCATAATGACATCAGCTCTTGATGACTCTGATAATATCAAAACTGCATTTAGAGAACAATGCGAGGGTTATCTTGTTAAGCCTATCGATAAGCAAAAATTAATTCAAAAAATGGAAAGTCTGGAGATTATCAAGACTTGAAAATAGTGGTGATTTTAATAATGTTACTAAATTATAAGGATATTTTTGCCGGAAATGTTAAATAACAATAATAAAATATATGACGTAACAAAGGAATTAAAAGAAGAACTGTTTATACAAATTGAAATCATTCGATCTGTATTGTTAAAAATAAATACAAATTCTGCTGATAAAAGAGTATTTCTTGAAAAAAACGAGATACTTCATGAGTTTTTTCGCGCTTTTCATTGCATAAGCGGAATAGCAGATTTTATTGATTTGGCTTGCGTTAAAAATATTTGCATTGTAATTGAGTTATTTTTAAACAAATGCAAGAAAGATTTAATGTACAAAGATGAAAATTTAATAAATGAGATGAGCATAATAATTAACTCAATACACTATATAGAGAAAATTTGTAATGAGCCTGAAATTCAATACAATGACGCTTTTAGGACTGAAATGCATTTATTTTTATTAACTATCAAAAACACTACCCGGGTTGACGACAATTATGAAATTATAAGTTAAAAATGTACACAACAAGCTAAAGCAGCAATATTTTTTGCGCACTGAATGCATTTTTGGACGGAGAAGCGGATGAAAAAGACACAAAAGTTATTAAACAATAAATATATATTGGTAATAACCCCTATAATTGTAATTATAATAATAGTGTTTTTATGTCTAATTAACAGTGCCAACAGCATATTGGTTGAATCGAAAAAAGCTGCGGTAATTAATGAAGAAATATTACAATCCACAAATGAGTTTGATGAAATTTTTAGTAAGGCAGAATATCCTGTCAGTTCATTAAATAGCATGGTATCAGCCATGATGGAAAAACCTGCCGAACTTAAAGATATTAAAAGGTTAAAACACATATTTAATGTTCATATTAATCCTCTTGCAAAATATTTACTTGAGAATACGACTTACGGGCAAGGTATCTGGTTTATACCCAATCAAAAAACAGTTCAAGATAATTATCAGGGTCTTTGGATAATTAAAAAAAATAATAAATTTGAAAATATACCTGATACCGGCAGAAAATTTACGGAAAAAGATGATCCATATTATTTTAAGGCCATAAAAGCCAAATCTCGTATTTGGAGTGAAATTTATCAGGATCCCGATATCAAAATTTCTATGATAACAATTGCCGAGCCTGTATATAAAAACGGAATATTACTCGGGGTCGGAGGAATTGACATCTCTCTTGATAACATAAACAGGCTTCTCTCTAAAATAAAAGCCCAATATAAATCTTCAGAAGTTTTTCTTCTGAATCAAACCGGTTATTTAATCTCTTCAACTGATAAAATAACTCCTGATATATCAAAAAATATAACTAGCTTGATTTTTAATAAAAAAATAAATAAAAATTCAACTATTTATTATAATGAAAATAATTTATCTAAAGTCGCTCATATTGCGAAATTAGCAACAGGCGATTACTTACTTATTACAGTGCCTAATTTTATTAATGGAGATTTTGCATATTTAGTAATTGCGATATATCTTATATTTATTATGCTTGTTATTGCTTTATTTATTGCATTTAAAGGCAATAAAAAACTTGAATATGAAACAGCTTTACTTAACGGATTACTAAATTCAATGCCTGATGTTATTTATTTCAAAGACAAAGAGGGCGTCTATTTAGGATGTAATCAGGCTTATACGGATTTTATAGGTATCTCAAAAGAAAATATCATTGGAAAAACTGATTATGATTTGTATCCAAAAAATATTGCAGATTTATTCAGAGAAAATGATCTTGCTCTGATGAATTCAGGGGAATCAAAATACAGTGAAGGTTGGGTAAAATACCCTGACGAAAGAAAAATTCTTTTATCTACAGTAAAAGCACCATTATATAATTTACAAAATGAACTTATAGGCATTTTGTTCGGAGGAAGGGATATAACTGAACATAAAAGACTTGAAGATAAAATAAAAGAATCTGAAACGGAAAAAAATGTTATTTTGAACAGTCTTTCTGAAATAGTTGCTTTTATAGATACTGACTTTAAGTTCAAATGGGTTAACAAATTAGGCTGCGATGCTTTCGGGATGAAAGAAAGTGAAATGATCGGCAGCTTATGTTATCAAGTAAGACATCACTCTGATGAACATCATGCAATGTGTCCTGTAGCCAAAGCAATGCAAACAGGCTTGCCCCAAGAAGCCGAAGTGGATATATATAACGGAAGAATTCTTCTCGTACTTGCTAATCCTGTTTTTGATGAAAACAAAAAACTGATAGGAGTTGTTGAAACTGCTCTGGATATAACTGACAGAAAAAAAGCCGAAGAAAAAATTCTGGAATCAGAATCAGAAAAAAATACCATTTTAAATAACCTGCCATATATTGCCTGGCTAAAAGATAAAAATCACAGGTACTTAACAATAAATGACCAATTTATAGAAATTTGTAAGCTCTCCAGGGAAACTGTCATAGGCAAGACAGACCACGATTTCATGCCCGCAAACATGGCTGATGAAAACAAAAAACGTGATCTTCAGGTTATAGAGTCAGGGAAGCAAATTGTTTTTGAAAAATCGTTTCTGGACAGAAACGGAAAAATCTGGTTTGCAGAGTACTATATAAAACCTGTAAAAGATAAAAACAATAATATAATTGGCACTACGGGTATAATACGAGATACAACCCAACAAAAACGAGCTGAAGAAACACTACACCGCTCAGAGGCTAAATATCGTACCCTATTCGATTCAACCAGCGATGCGGTTATGCTTCTTGATGAGAAAAGCTTTATTGATTGTAACTCTGTAGCTTTATCAATGTTTAGATGTTCAACAAAAAAAGAATTTTGCTCAATGCACCCATCAACATTATCACCTAAAAAGCAGCCTGATGGTACGGATTCTATAACAGCCTCTATTGAGAACATTAAAACAGCAATGAAAAATGGAAATAATCAGTTCGATTGGGTTCACAAGCGTTATGGAACGGGAGAAGAGTTTCATGCAGATGTAATACTCAGTAGAATAGAAATGGAAGGCAGACAGCTTTTACTGGCTTCAGTCAGAGATATAACAGCACGTAAAAAAGCTGAAATAGAAATAATTAAGGCAAAAGAACTTGCAGAAGAAGCCAACAAAATAAAAAGTGAATTTCTGGCAAACATGAGCCATGAAATAAGAACGCCTATGAACGGTGTAATCGGGTTTACCAGCCTATTATTAAGTACTGATCTTAATGAAGAACAGGAAGATTTTGCTCAAGAAACTAAAAAATCATCTGAATTGTTATTAAATATTATCAATGACATTCTTGATTTTTCTAAAATTGAAGCAGGAAAAATGCTAATGGAAACTATCGACTTTGATATAAGGTCTAATGTCGAGGATATTGCTGTTTTGGCAATGTCTACAGCCTATAAAAAAGAATTGGAAATTAGCTCGTTTATTCATTCAGACGTTCCGCAAAAAATCGCGGGTGATCCCGGCAGATTAAAACAAGTCCTGAACAACCTTGTTAATAATGCAGTTAAATTTACAAATCAGGGCGAAATATTGATAACTGTTAATAAAGAATCAGAACAAAATAATTCGGTAACCTTGAAATTTGAAGTTTCCGATACAGGCATCGGCATCGCTCAAGACAAACAAAAAGCCATCTTTGAATCCTTCACACAGGCTGATGCCTCTGCGACAAGAAAATTCGGAGGAACAGGGCTGGGATTAACTATTTCTAAAAAAATAATTGAGTTGATGAATGGAAAAATCAGCGTAACCAGCGAAGAAGGCAAAGGTTCTCTGTTTTCATTTACTGCTGAATTCGAAAAATGTAATAACAGCGAAACATTAGAAACAGCTTCAATTTCTTTAGAAGGAAAAAATATTCTTGTGGCTGAGCGAAATTTAACAAACTTAAAAATTATGAGCGATTACTTGGGTGAAACAGGGTGCAATGTTTATAAGGCTGATTCTACAGAAAATGCATTATCAATCTTAAAATCAGTGCCTACTATTGATGTTATTCTTCTTGATTATAATATGACCGGTCCGTACGGAATGATGCTTGCTTTTGAAATAAAATCTATTCCTGAATTTGCCGATATTCCTCTTATTTCAATTACATCACTAAATCAAAGAGGTGAAAGTAAAAAAGCTAAAGAAAAAGAATTCGCCGGATATTTAATAAAACCGATTAAAAAAAATGCTATGTTTGAGTGTATAAACATTGCACTGGAAGCAAAACCGCAGCAGACTAATTTAAAGACAGATGTGCTTATCGACGAATATGACTTTAAAGAAAGACCTATTAATAAAAATTTTAAAATACTTCTGGCTGAAGATAATGAAACAAATCAAAAATTAACAACAAAGATTTTAAATAAAGAGGGTTTCCTCTGCGATATTGTCTCAAATGGAGTTAAGGCAGTCGAAGCATATCAAAACCATAATTATGACCTTATTTTAATGGATTGCCAAATGCCAATTTTAGACGGCTATGAGGCATCTGAAAAAATAAGAGCTATAGAAGTTTCAAAAGAAACTACAGACAACGAAAAAAAACATGTTCCAATTATTGCCTTAACAGCTCACGCTCTTGAAGGGGATATCGAGAAATGCTTGTCCTTCGGGATGAATGATTATATCGCTAAACCTTTTAACGATAAACTTTTCATTGAAACTATAAAAAAACATTTGACTGTTAAACAATTAGATAAAAAACAAATTTTAATGAGTTCTATTCTCTCTGAAATTATTGAAAATATAGGATTTTCAGAACCTGAAGCCGTAGAGATTCTCGATGAATACATAAAAACAATTCCTCCTATGATAGAAAGCATTAATAAAGCTATTATCGAAGATGATTTTAAAGAAATAGCTTCTCAAGCACATTTGATGAAAGGCTCCAGTGCGAATTTAAGAATAAAAGAACTAAACGAACTTGCCTTAAGATTGGAAAATTCAGCAAAATCAAACGATATGTTTTTATGTGATTTATTATTGAAAGATATTCAAAAATATTCTGATCTGTTAAATTAAAACACTCGAATTGCCAAAATCGTCATTGCGAGCATAAATTTAATTTGATTGGATGGCTAAAACGAGTTTTATTTTGCTGAATTTAATATATTTAAAAAATAAAAAAAATTTCACAATTTTTATCTTGTTTGCTTTAAAATAGGATTTATCTAATATATTAAACTCCAAACCGGCAGATAAATCATGAGCAACAGAAATTTTTTATTTATCTACAACGATAAAGCAGGCAAAGGAAGTATTTTAAAAAAACTTCAATATATAAAAAAACTTTTCTCTAAAAAAGAAATTTGTTTTAAATTTATAAATATTCTTGATTTAAATAATACTGTTCATATAGAAAATTTTGATACCGTTGTTGCCATTGGCGGAGACGGTACGGTTCTGGCGGTTTTGCCTTATATTGTAAACAAAGGTATAAAATTGGGAATAATTCCCTGCGGAACAGCAAATTTACTGGCAGAAAAATTAAATATCCCCCAAAATATTTCACAGGCTGTTGATATATTGATTAATGGAACAAAAAAACTTATAGACGTAGGCAAAGCAGGAAATTCCTATTTTGCATTAAGAGTCGGCTATGGAATGGATGCTGATATTGTTAACGGAGCAAATTCTTTTCTGAAAAACAAATTCGGATATTTGGCATATTTAGTTCAGGGCATAAAAAGCATTTTAAACCTTAGAACAAAATCGTTCGAAATTCGCACTGATAATAAGTGCTTTAATGTAAAAGCTTCTGCGGTTATTGTTTCAAATTCAGGCAATATGTTCAGGGACAAGTTTTCTGTATCGCCTGAAAGCGATATTTCTGACGGAAAACTCGATGTTTTCGTGCTTCGTGCAAGAAATATACGGGAATTTTTAACTGTGTTTTTTCAAATTTTATTTAACAAACATAAAATCGGTCCAAACGTAATGTATGGAAAAACCCACAGCATTAGCATCAAAACAAATAACAATAAGTTTCATGTTGACGGTGAAGCCTGTTCTTCCCAAAAAGTTGATATAAGCCTAATACATAACGGATTAGCCGTTATGGTTCCTTAGACGCTTTTACTTTAAGTGCAGCCACTAAAACAAGCCTTTAAAGGTTATATAGCTTGATTTATTCAAACTGTTTCATAATGTCTTGAAGACTGTAATTCTCAGGATTTCCAACTTCAGCTCTGGACATTTCTTTTATATTATCAAGTTTGTCGTGCAAAGTAGGTCTTTCATTTTCGTAGAAAATTCCTGTATAAAGCGGCTCTTGTGTAAACGCATATTTCATTCCCAAAAGTCTGTCCAATCTGTCATGATTTTCGGGAAGTGCCTGTATTCGTTTTTTTAGAGAATCATACGTAACTTTTTCATTATATTGAGTACATGGAGATAGAACATGCACAAAAGAAAAGCCTTTATGTCTTATTGCTCTTGCAATTATATCTTTTAACTGCTCTGTTTCATCGCAAAATGCGCGGGCAATAAATGATGTATTAAAAGAAAGCGCCATTAAAACAGGGTTAATTCTATCTTCAACAACTTCATAAGGATTAATTTTGGTCAATAAGTCCTCATGAGAAGTCGGAGAGTTCTGTCCTTTTGTAAGTCCATAGATTTCATTATCCATTACAATATACGTAATATCAGGGTTTTTTCTTGAAGTATGTATAAAATGGTTTCCGCCTATGCTGAAAGCATCGCCGTCACCACCTACTGATATAACTGTTCTTTCTCTATTTGCGACTTTAATACCTATCGCAGCAGGTAGAGCTCTTCCATGTACCGTATGAAATCCGTATGTACTTGTATAAAAAGGCAAACGGCTGGCACAGCCTACACCTGCGGTTAATACTATGTTATGCGGTTCTACTGCAACTTCTGCAAGCGCGGAAGTTAATGAATCCAATACTTTATAATCTCCACAGTCTTTGCACCATGTAGGGTTTACCGGGCTTCTGTATTGATCTGGCGTCTTTGTAGCCAATTTTATATCTCCTTATTTTTAAAACTATTTTAATAATACCAAACTGAAATATTTTAAATTTTTAATCCGGGCTGATGAGTTGTAAATTTTAAATACTGACCTTTAATAATCTGTTCAATTTTTGATAAGATTTCGTTAGTTGTAAACGGTTCTCCATTATATTTCATCAAATTATGTATTTGCAGATTTTTATTTAGACATGTACATCTATAAACAATAGTATTAGCGAATTGAGCGCTGTAATTTCTTTCTACGATAAGAACAATGTCTTTATTACGCAGAAAATCATTTATCCACTCTGAAGGGAAAGGATATACCGTTCTTGGATAAAGTGCCTGAACCTTATATCCCAACTTATCTGCCTGGTCTATTGCTTCCAGAACAGCTCCTGATGTACTGCCCCAACTGATTATACCAAATCTGGCATCGTCATCTCCATATTTTTTAGCTGCCAAAAAGTCATGAATAGCTGTATCAAGTTTTTTAAATCTTTTTTCTGTCATTGCCGCATGAACTTCAGGTTTGCTTGAAGGTGCGGAGTTTTCAGAATGTTCAAGTCCTGTTGCAATATAAGTTCCGCCTTCTTCTCCAGGTGTTGTCATCGGGGAGATACCGGAATCTGTTATTGCATATCTTGAATAAGGTATATTTTTGTGAGTTTTCTCAGGCTTTAACCTGTTTATAACTTCTATTTCATCAATATTTATCATATCTATGCACTCTCTTCTTTCTCCAAGAGAAACATCGGAGAGAATAAGTACGGGAACCTGATATTTTTCCGCATAGTTAAAAGCTTTTATTGTTTGATAGAAACTGTCTTCAACGTTAATAGGAGCAAGAACAATTTTTGGAGTATCACCGTGAGTACCGTAAATAGCAAGATTCAAGTCGGATTGCTCTGTTTTTGTAGGAAGACCAGTACTAGGACCTCCTCTTTGTACATCAACAATAACGACAGGGATTTCTGCCATTGAAGCAAGTCCTAATGCTTCTGACATCAGTGAAAGCCCCGGACCGCTTGTGGCTGTCATCGCTTTAACACCTGAAAATGATGCGCCGATAGCAGCAGTAATTGCGGCTATTTCATCTTCACATTGAATTACGTTGCCGCCAAGACGAGGCATTTCTTTTGCAAGAAATTCCATAATTTCTGTAGCAGGTGTAATTGGATAACCTGAATAAAATCTGCACCCTGCAACCAGTGCCCCATAAGCCATTGCTTCGCAACCGCTCATAATAAGCTTTTTACCGCTCTTTTCTATATTCAGTGTTTCTAAAATTGTATTTTTATCAAGATTTTGTCGTGCATAATTATATGCCGCATCAAGAGCCTTAAAGTTTAATTTGATTATTTCTTCGCCTTTTGTTTCATATCGTCTTTGAATATCGTCTTTCAGCAGGTCTTTAATCTCCAGATTCGGGATTAATCCTGATAAAATGCCGAGAGCGACCATGTTTTTTGTTTTTATTGAACCAAATTCTTTAGCCCAATTGGAAATAGGAACAAAATATTTAACGATATCCGGATATTCTTCAAATGTGTTATCGGTTTCCGAAGAATCAAAGAGAAGAATTCCGCCCGGTTTAAGACTTGTAATGTTTTCTCTTAAAGTTTTTTCGTTAAAAGCGATTAAAATATCTTCGTTATCAGAAGGTGTTAGGATTTTTTTTGAGCTTATTCGAAGCTGATATAAACTTTGATCAACGCCGCGCACTTCTGTGGGGAATGATCTGTGTGTACTGACGTATCTTCCGCTTCTTGCTGAAGCCAGAGTGAAGATATCACCGGAACTTATGACACCGTCTCCGGGATTTCCAACTATTCGTAATACAATTTCTGACATGGTTTCCTCTTTTAATATATAAGTTTACTAATTATCTTTTATAATTAACTATTTTATAAAGAAAGCTTGTAGATTTCAATTATATCTTCTTTGTTAAGAACTTTGAAAGTACCAAGTGTTTTCCTTTTTTCAATATTTTCAGCCATTAATTCGAAATATTTTTCGTCAATATTAACCTCTCTTAGGGTTGACGGGAGATTAAGACTGTTAAAAAATTCTCTTGTTTTTTTAATAGAAGCATCCGCAAGTTCTCTATCGCTCAAAGATGCAGGAAAATCCCAGACATTAACTGCATAATCTCTGAATTTCCAAAGTCTTGAGTCATCAGCGACTCTTTTCATCCAATTCGGAAAAAGTATTGCAAGCCCGATTCCGTGGTTTAAATCATAATAGGCAGAAAGCTCATGCTCTATCATGTGCGAAGCCCAATCTCCGAGTTTTCCAACGGTGAGCAGACCGTTTAAAGCAATTGTTGATGCCCACATAATTTCTGACCTTGCTTCATAATTTTTCGGATCTTTTAAAAGAACAGGGGCAAATTTTATACAAGTTTTCAAAACGCTTTCAGAGATTCCATCTGTTAAACATGCCTCTTTTGTCGATGAGAAATATTGTTCGAAAACATGGGACATAATATCTGCAACGCTTGCAGCTGTTTGAACAGATGAAAGTGTATATGTATAAGTCGGGTCAAGGACGGCAAATTCCGGTCTTAACTCTTCCATTCGAAGCCCCAGCTTCTCTTTTGTTTTTTCATTTGTAATTATTGAATTTCTGTTAGATTCCGAGCCTGTTGCAGCAATTGTAAGGATACAGCCTGTTTTTAATGCCCCTTCGAATTTGCTGTTATCAAGGTAAAGCTCCCAAACATCGCCTTTATAAACAACTCCTGCCGCTATTGCTTTTGCTGCATCAATTACTGAGCCGCCGCCAAGAGCAAGAATAAAGTCTATATTGTTTTCTTTGCATATTTTTATTCCGTCATAAACAGAATCTATTGAAGGATTTGGCTTTATGCCTGAAAGTTCGTATACTTCTTTTTCTGTTGCCGATAATTCAGCCATTACGGTATCATAAATACCAAATTTTTTAACACTTCCCGAGCCGGTCACAAGCAATATTCTTTTGTAGGGACTTAATTCGGATTTTAAATTTGAAATTGCACCTTTGCCAAAGTGGATACGGGTTTTTAGATTTAAAGAAAAATTAATCATTTTTGTACTTCTATAAAGCTAATTATTTTACACTTTTATATTATTCTACCGTCATAACAAAAAGTAAACAAAATTAACAAAAGTTAATATACTTTGTGCAAAGTTCTTAATCAGTCCAAATTTTTAAAAAAATACTGCATGCCGGAAATCCCCTACTGAAGGGAGAAATGAAAGATTGATGGCATGCTGAGTCGTTCGTAAAAGGATTTTTTGTTTTAATATAATCAAAACATCTTACAAAAATGTAACAAAAAACTTTGTTGAAAAATATTAAAACAAAAATCAAGCTTTGATATTTTTTTGTTATCCTACCGGTGTAATAAAAAGTAACCAAACTTAATAAAACTTTATAAGTAATGTAAAAATTTATTTTTTTTTAGATTTTAAAAAATTACAAAATTTTCAAAATATTATAATAATTTTCAAAAAAATTTGAAAAATTTCAAATTTTTTGAATTCAAACTTATATTTTTTAAAAAAAATTTTATAAATTATTGATTTTTTGAAAAAAATTTTTTTATACCAAATTTGATTTTTTCAGAGTTACTCTTTGTTTTGCGCAATTTTTATTATTGACAGACTTTAATTAAATAGGCTAATTTAAAATAATAGAAGAATTGTAAAAAGAACACTTTATCGATCTAACAATTTTTAATACTAATATCTCTCCATATAAAAATGTAAAAGCAAACAAGTTAAAAAGAGTAAGAACAGAATCGGGAAGGTTAATAAATTTAATGCTTTCAGTTGCACAAAAAAATTATGTTACATATGAAAAAAATAAAAAATCTGTTTCTTTTGGCTTTGCAGATGCACTCTCTTCGAGAGTTCTTGCAGGAGGATTAGAGTATTTAAAGCAAAACCCTGTTGCAGAAGTGGCGTTTTTGGATGCTACTACTATGATTGCGCCCAGAACTTATACTGATTACAAACAAAACCCTGTTTACGGAACAGAAACTCTTTTTAGAGAAGTTGCTCCTGTTTTATTTAATCCTTTTGGTCCCGGAATTGTTGCGGCTTTAATGATGGCAAGTCAGGGGTATAAAGGAATTGGGGCAGGAAAAGACACTATAAGAAGTCTTCACGAAGCCTGGAAAATGGCGGGCGGAAGAAATTTCCATCCTGAAACTTCAACACAGGAAGAAAAATATAAAATTATAAAAAAATATAATAACTTAATTCTGGAAAATACAGCAGCAACCACCACGAATACTACTTTTAATAAGCTTGGTAAAAGAGAGCTGGATTCATTCTCGGAAAGTCTCACCGACTTGATGATGAATAATCAGGACAAAAAATTCGAAAAGAAATTACTTTCTGGAGTAGCTGAAGATTATACATTGCATACAGGAGCCGCTGATTTTCTTAAAGTAAAAGTCGGCACAGAACCTCATTTTTCGACAGATATAAATACACTTTTGGAAGATATTGTTTCTGTAGGCAAAAAATTCACTACAACATTGCCTGAAAAACTTGAAGGAACTGTTGATCATATCGTTAAATTCTCCAAAAAGAAAACCCTCTGGGCAACAGGTTTATCCATAGCAGGTATTATTACTTTGCCTGCCATTAATAATGCTATTACAAGACTAAGAACAGGAAAAAGCGGCTATTCTGCTTATCAAGATTTTGGAAAACAAGAGAAGACTGCCCAGAATAATCCTGAAAAAAAGAAAAACAAAGCAGGCCTCTGGCTCGCAAAAGGCATTGGCGCCGGAATATTAGGATCAATTACTCTTATTACAATGGGTGCTTTCAGTAAAAATAGAGGATTTTTTAAGTCCGGCGGGGCTAAAAACTTTATGGATACCATTGAATTAAAAGGCAAAAGTGCGCATATGGATCTTATAAAGTTAATTTACGGTACTAGTCTTGTGTCTAGAGTTCTTTGTTCCAGAGATGAGCAGGAAGTAAAAGTTACTACACTCAGAGATTCTTGTGGTTTTCTTAACTGGCTCGTTTTAGGAGGCTTTGTTACTAAAGGAATTGCACATCTTGCAGACAAAAAAGGACTGTCTTTTGTTAATATAACAGGTCCTATAGTTGACAAAAACGCAAATCCAATCAAAGCAGCACTTAAAACTGCTTCTAACTGGCTTAGCAATTTATCACTAAAAACTCCAAGCGAAATAAGAGCAATGAATAAAAATCTCCCTGCTGCTACAGTAAATAAAAATATGGCAATTCACGCTGCTGCAATCATAGGAGGATTTGCCTGGTCAATGCTGGTTTTAGGACTGGGAATGCCTGCTCTTAACAACTTTATGACCAACAAAGCAAGAGAAAAACAATTAAAAGCTAAAGAAACTGAAAATAAAAATATTAAAAGATTAGTTTAACCTTTTATACTAAAATATAATCAATCTCTTTACTGAGAAAGGAATAAAAAAATTTATAACTTTGATTCTTATTTAATTGAAGATTTTTATGACGAGTATTTTTTTAAAAAAAATATTCCACAAAAAAATACTGAAATAATTATAAAAACACTCAATAAACTTAAAAAAAATGAACTTGAGCAAAGGCAAAAAGCAGCAGAAAAAGCTTTTTTGAATCTTGGCATTACTTTTAATGTCTACGGCAATTCTAATGCAGAAGAAAAAATATTTCCTTTTGATATTATACCCAGAATTATTGACAGTAAAGAATGGGAATACATTGAAAAAGGCTTAAAACAAAGAATAACAGCCTTAAATCTCTTCATAAACGATATTTATACTGAAAAAAAAATTATAAAAGATAAAATTATTCCCGAAGATTTAATTTTATCCTGCGAATCATATAAAAAAATATATGAAGAATTAACTCCACCCCACAAAATCTGGTGTCATATTACAGGAACAGATCTGGTCAGAGATAAAGACGGTCAGATTTATGTGCTTGAAGATAATTTAAGATGCCCTTCAGGTATTTCTTATGTTTTTGAAAACAGGCAAATGACTAAAAAAACCTTCCCTCAAATTTTTGAAACTCTAAAAGTCCGTCCTGTAGAAGATTATCCCGTAAGACTTTTTGAAATGTTGAATTTTCTGGCTGGAGAAAAGACTAATAATCCTGTAGTTTGTGTATTAACACCGGGAATTTATAATTCGGCATATTTTGAACATTCTTTTCTTGCAAGACAAATGGGTGTAGAACTTGTAGAAGGAAGCGATTTGCTTGTAAAAGATGACAAAGTCTTCATGAAAACAACAAAAGGCTTGCAAAAAGTAGATGTTATATACAGAAGGTTGGATGATAGCTATTTAGATCCGCTTGTTTTCAATAAGGATTCTTTACTTGGGGTTCCGGGTCTGCTCAATGCGTATAAAAAAGGTAATGTTGCCCTTGTAAATGCTCCGGGGGCAGGAATAGCAGATGATAAAGCAATATACTCTTTTGTCCCTGAAATAATAAAATATTATCTTGGAGAAGAAGCTATAATTCCTAACGTTCCGACTTATTTGTGCTATAAAGAAAAAGACTTAAGTTATGTTCTGGAAAACATTAAAGACCTGGTGGTTAAAACTGTTGACGGCGCCGGCGGTTACGGAATGCTCATAGGACCAAAGTCTACCGGTGAAGAAATCAGTGAATTCAGAGAAAAGGTTAAAGCAAACCCCAGAAAATATATTGCACAGCCTGTAATAAGCCTTTCCAGAGTGCCTGTTATGGCGGATAATAATTTCGAAGGAAGACATGTTGATTTAAGACCATATATTATTTATGGAAAAGATATTTTTGTTTTGCCGGGGGGATTAACAAGAGTTGCACTAAAAAAAGGTTCTCTTGTGGTTAATTCTTCACAGGGAGGCGGAAGCAAAGATACATGGGTTATTGCTTAGAATAAGAACAGTTACGGAGAAATTTATGCTTAGCAGAGTTGCTGATTCAATATATTGGATGAACAGATATATCGAAAGAGCTGAAAATATAGCCAGAATAATAGATGCAAACCTGCATTTCTTTTTAGACTCAAAAATTCCTGATGCTGAACAGTGGGAACCTCTTATTTGTATTACGGGAGATCAAAATTATTTTTTCGAAAAGTACGGCAAAGTAACTAGAGAAAATGTTATTTATTTTCTGACTTTTGATAAAGAATACGATAATTCAATTATTTCATGCCTGAGATGCGCCAGAGAAAACGCAAAAAGCATAAGAGAGATAATTTCTCTTGAAATGTGGGAGCAAATTAATAAATTTTATATAATGCTTTCCGAGTTAAGTGAAAGCGAAATTACTCTTGATTTTCTGCATGAATTTTTTGAAAAAGTTAAAAATAATTGTCATCTCTTTAACGGAATATCTGACTCTACAATGTCGAGAAATGAAGGATGGCACTTCGCCAGACTTGGAAAAATGCTGGAGAGAGCTGATAAAACTTCTCGAATAATTGATATTAAATATTTCCACATTTTGCCTTCGGTTAAATTCGTCGGCTCTACTTATGACATACTGCAATGGTCAGCTATTTTAAAATCAGCAAGCGGACTTGAAATGTTTAAGAAAAAATATAAACTTATAAAACCTGATAAAATTATTGAATTTTTAATTACAGATGACGAATTTCCTCGTTCTATCAAATATTGCATCTCAAAAGCGAATGAATCAATTCATTCTATTTCTGGAACAACAAATAATTCTTTCTCTAATAAACCCGAACAAAGCCTTGGAATGCTTAATGCGGAACTTTTATACGCTGACATTGATAACATAATTGAAATTGGTTTTCACGAATTTCTAGACTCTTTTCAAAAAAAGTTGTTAAATATAGGAACGGATATTTATTCTAAATATTTTAATATTGAACAATAAAATAGTTTCGAAATAGAGAATAGAGTGATAATGGTGGAAAAAAATGACATTTTGCCTTGGGATTAAAATTAAAGACGGAATTATCGGAATTTCGGACACCCGAATAACTTCGGGAAGAGAATGTACAAATTCGCGAAAAGTAACGGTTTTTAAAAAAAGAAACCATTCGATGTTTATAATGACTTCAGGTCTAAGATCTCTTAGAGATAAGGCTCTGGCGTATTTTGAAGAAGCTATTGAAGAAGATGACGAGTCTTTTGACAAGCTTTATAAAGCTATAAATGCTTTTAGCCGACAAATAAGAAGGGTTTGCGAAGAAGATAAAGAATATCTTGTTGAAAGCGGAATGCATTTTGATATACATTGTATTGTAGGAGGACAACTCCAAAAAGATGAAGAACACAAGCTATTTCTCTTATATCCGCAGGGAAATTGGGTTGAAATAAAAGAAGGTTCTCCTTATCAAATTATAGGTGCGACAGGCTACGGAAAACCTGTTCTTGATAGAACTTTAAAATATAATGACGACCTTTTTCATGCTTTAAAAGTCGGAATTCTTGCTTTTGACTCTACAAGAATAAGTACAAATGATGTTGATTTCCCTATAGATGTGACAATTTGTCTTAAAGATAAGTTTGATATAAGGGAATTCAGGGTTTTTAAAGAAGATTTGCAAAAAATATCATCATGGTGGCAAGAAAAACTGAGACAATCAGTGAATGAAATCCCTACAGAAGAACTTCAACGGATTATATCCCAGCTAAAACAATAAAAAACTATGAAAGCAAAAGTACAACATTTAAGTTTATATAACTACAGTTCTCCTGTTTTTCTGGAATCACAGGAAATTAGACTATGCCCGAGGAATGATTATAATTTAAAAGTAATAAACTTTTCCTACAAAATTGACCCTGAGCCAAGTTCTTCAAGCATTATTATTGATAGCGAAGGAAATTCATTAATAAAAGCGTGGTTTAATCAAAAAACAGATTTTTTCAGAGTAGAAACTCTATGGGAAGCAGAAAACACAAATCAAAACGAATATAATTTTATAATTCATTTTGATAATACTGAACTGCCGGTCAGGTATAGTTCAATGAACGAAAAGCCTCTCAAAGTTTATCGAATAATTGAAACTCCCGATTTATCAGTTAAAACTTTTTCGGATTCTCTGGCAAACAAAACTCAAAATGATATTCTTACTTTCCTTATAGAGCTTACCGGTGAAATTTATAATACATTTACTTATGAAAAGAGGGAAAAAGGTGAGCCTTATTCTCCAGAATTTACTTTAAAAACCAAAACCGGCTCATGTAGAGATTTAGCGGTATTATTTATGGAATGTTGCAGATATCAAGGTTTTGCCTCAAGATTTGTAAGCGGATACAGAATTGATAAAGATTCAATAGAAAATACTGACTTGCACGCATGGTGCGAGGTCTTTATCGAAGGTGCAGGTTGGAAAGGGTTTGATCCTTCTATGGGGTTGGCTGTAACTAACGAATATTTTACGTTATCTTCTTCTTATTCTTCATTTATTACATTACCTATAATAGGCTCTTATCGCTCTAACTATTCATTTTCTGAGTTAAAAACATTAATAAATGCGGAAATATTATGATTTTAGCTTAATTTCCAGCTATTTTTTTGAAAAGGCATTGAACTTAGATTTTTGCCGCTCCAAAAAAGCAATCATTTCAATTCGATTAAAAGTCATATAATCATTTATTTTTTCCATTCCAAGTCTTGTGTAAAAATCATCAACTACCGGATAAAGTTCAAATGATTTTGCTCCACCAAGTTTAGCAATTTTTACAAGTCCACACATAAGAGCAGTCCCGACACCTTTGTATTCTTTTTTTTCTCCGGTTCCAAAAAAACTGTTTGGAGATGCCATTATATAATCCAATTTAAAAGTATCTTTTTCTTTATGCGCAGAAGCAAGACATAAAAGTTTATCAAACAAATTTTTATCGGAATCCAACTCTATAGCAAAAACAGATTTTCTTGTTTCAAATTCTTTATATATATATTCTTTCAAATCATAATATGGATAATTTATGAAACTAATTTCGTTTTTATTAATATAGTGTTTTACCCAAAGTTCTTTCACCTTTTTCATTGCCGCTGCATCAACAGGATCAGAAAAATTCAGCTGCGAAAACCACGCTTTTACGTGTCTATTATTCATATCCTTTACGACAATAGGGAAAAACCTATAACTGCCGAAAGAAACTTGATTTTTGGTATGTTTATAACCTGTTAACTGCATTTTGAAACCATTTTTTCTGTTTTTGCCGGTTGTTTTTGTAAAAGTAAATCAAATTCTGTTTCTTGTCGTTTCAAAAAATCACCCATTTCAGGGCGATCAAAAGTCATATAAATCCCTCTTTTTTCCATTTTTAATCTGTCATAAAAATTATCAGCTGTAGCAGAATAAAGCTTAAATAATTTTGATTCCACGATTTCAGCAATTTTTACAAGTCCGTACATAAGAGCAGTTCCTGCACCTCTGTATTCTCTATTTCCTTTTGGAGCCTTAAACGAACTGTTCGGAGAAGCCTGTAAAAAATCTAATTTAAAAGTATCATTTCCTTCTATATGATAAGAAGCAAGACCCAATAATTTGTCATATAGAGAACCATTTTTTGAATCCAGCTCTACAGCATAAACAGGTTTACCTTCTTCAAATTGATTATAAATGTTTCTTGTGTGAACATCCCATTTTTTCTCTGTCCACGAGTTTTTTACAGTCTTCATTGCTGTCTCATCAACAGGATCAGAAAGATTTAGTTGAGAAAACCATGCTTTTACAGGCATATTATTTATATCTCTTACAACAACAGGAAAAAATCTGTCACTGCTGAAAGAAACTTGATTTTTGGTATGTTTATAACCACTTAACTGCATCTTGAAACCATTTTTTCTGTTTTTGCGGGTTGTTTTTGTAAAAGTAAATCGAATTCAGCCTTTTGTCGTTTCAAAAAATCATTCATTTCATGTCGATCAAAAGTCATATGAAGATTTCTTTCTACCATTCCCAGTATTCTATAAAAATCATCCGTATCTGAACGAAGCTTAAACATTTTTGCTTTTTCAAGTTCAGCAATTTTTACAAGTCCATACATAAGGGCAGTTCCTGCACCTTTATATTTTCTTTCTTCCTTTAAAGCCTTAAAAGAACTGTTCGGCGATGACTGTAAAAAATCAAGTCTAAAAGTACCATTTTGTGTATGATGAGAAGCAAGACATAAAAGTCTATCAGATAAAGAACCATTTGCGGAATCAAGTTCTATAGCATAAACAGGCTGTCCTATTTTAAATTCATCATATATATCATTTGCAAAATTCCATTCTTGCTGCCTTTTCCACTGTACTTTTGCCTTCTCCATTGCTTCTTTATCAACAGGATCAGACAAATTCAGTCGAGAAAACCACGCTTTTACAGGCATATCATTCATATCTCTTACAACAGTCCGAGAAATCTTTGTACTGCTGAAAGAAACTTGATTTTGGTTAGGTCTGTAAGCATTTACTTGCATCTTTGTAATTATCCTTGTTAATATATTTTTAAACTCTTATGAAAATACAAAACACGTGAAGATAAAAAATTGCTAAAATTTTATTTTTTCTAAGGATTTAAATGATTAAGCCCGTCAAAAAAATATTTACAGAAAAAAATAACCCGATAGAGCTTTTTCTTGCCGAAAAAAAATGTTGTCAAAAAGGACAAACTATTCTCATAATCGGTGTTTTTCATGGAGATGAACCCGAAGGTGAATTTTTGATTCATAAATTAATTGACGAAATCAAAAAAAATCCTGAATTAATAGAAAATAATACGATTCTGTTTATTCCCTGCTTAAATCCCGATGGAAAAGACTTGAAAACAAGAACAAATACAAACGGAGTCGACTTAAACAGGAATTTCCCCACCACAAACTGGGAATTATCAGAAAAAAAAGATTGTTATTACTCCGGTAATTCTCCCGCAAGCGAAATAGAAACAAAATTTTTGATTCAAGTAATTGATGAATATAAACCTGACAGGATTTTAACGCTTCATACGCCTTATAAAGTTGTAAATTATGACGGTTGTGCAAAAGAACTTGCGGAAGAAATATCAAAACTTAACGGGTATCCTGTAGAAGAAAATATAGGTTACCCAACACCCGGTTCTTTCGGGACTTATTGCGGAATCGAGAGAAACATTCCCACAATAACGCTTGAATTGCCGGAAAACGAGTCCCCTGAAAAATTGTGGGATGATAACAAAAAAGCTTTTTATTTTTTTGTAAAAGGTGATTTTAATTAGGTTTTATTATGCTTTTGAAAAAAGAATCAAGCAAAGTCGGTTCCAAGAAAAAATCCAACTTATCAACAAATTTATAACCGTTTGCTAAGGCTGCTTTTTTTGCATAATAAGTATCATTAGATACAACAGCTATATGTTCTTTTTTTACGCCATTTTCTTCGGCAAATTTTGCCAATTCAGGTCCGTCAGGATTTGTAATATCATCACCATTGCTGATATTTCCGTCAGTTAACAATATATCAGGTCTTGTTTCATGATTTTTTATAATTTTTTCTGCTTCAGGAACTGTTGCAACTCCTGTAACTTCAAAAGTATCAGTAGGAAAATGTTCTTTTACTTTTTCTTTTACAAGTTCTTGTTCATGTTTTCTTGCCCAGTCGTAATCTTCGGCTATAAGAATTTTGTAATGGGCACAGAAACCAAGAGCAGATGTTTTGTTAAAGTTTAATAAATTTATCATTTTTTTTACCTCCATAATTTTTATTAAATTAAAGTTAAACCTCTGAATATATAAATCCTCTAAATACAAAAAGTGACAATTTTACTTAGAGGTCATCTGAAAAGTATTGAAAAATAGGTCACAATATTGTTAGGTAT